>CADDZK010000069.1 GCA_902812425.1 Actinomycetota bacterium | reverse complement strand
CGGGCGTAGAACGTTGGAGGAGTCAAGGTCCTTTATCGGCTCGCGTACCGAGGAAGAGGTGATAAAGAGCACCGAGGCGCCGTGGTTCATCTGTGGAGTGAGCGTACGCAGCAGCCGTACGGGCCCGCCTATAAGGAGGCGAAAGGCGTCGAGCCATTGCTCGTCGGTGAGCTCGAGCGCGGGCCCGAAAGGCGGACCCCCCGTGTTGACGAGGACCCCGTCGAGCGTGCCGAAGCGATCTACCGCGACCGCGGCGACCTTGTCTACCCCGGAATGTTGTGAAACGTCTGCCGGGCAGGGATGCGCTCGCCCTCCGAGTTCGTCCACTACTTCTTGGAGAGCGTCTGCGTTGCGTGCGACCAGGAGGACCCGCGCCCCCTCCGCTACCAGCTGCTCCGCTACGGCCCTGCCGAGTCCGCTGCTCGCACCGCCTACCACGAAAGCCTTTCCGTCCAGGCTTAAGTCCACGGTCGTTTACCTCCCCTTGTGGGCGTTGGTTACGGTCATCCTACACTCTCGGGGAAGCCTCGATGGGGCAGTAAGGTGCCTTTAGAGTCCGTCCAGGGGTAGACGCGCCCGGTAGATCAGCGGTGAGACCCGGATAATGCGAGCGCGACGCCTCCTCAGGTGGACAGGAGGTTCTGCGGGTGCTCTGGTCGGGGGTTGCGTCCGCGCCGAAGGGGCCGGAGGTCACGGGTATCTGGTTCATCTGAACCCCGGCGGACAGCTACGGAACCGCGCCAGGCTATCTAAGGGCGTTGTGGGGAGCGCCCACGGTTCACTTCGGGCTATGATAGGTCCAGGGTTGAAGACTGGCTTTGGGACCAGAGGAAAGGAGAGACGCGATGATCAAGAACTCCGTCGGGATATGGGCCTTCGGCCCCGCGGTAACGCGCTTCGTCCCACCCGGCTACCACCACGAAGTTTCAGGCGAGCCGATGGTCGAGAAGACCGAGCGCGTCGCCGCAGGGCTCTCCGACCTCCTCGATGGGCTCGAGTACCACTACCCCGGTGAGATCGACGAGGATAACGTCGAAGAGGTGCTTGGGATCCTCGAAGCTCACGGGATGGACCTGCCCGTAGTCGCGGCCGGTCTCCATCCAGACCCGACCTACGCGATGGGCGCTTTCATCAACCCCGACGAAGGGCTAAGGCGCCAGGGCATAGACACTTTGAGGCTCGGTATAGATTTGTGTTCTGAAATCGGGGCGAACTTCATCATCTGGCCCGGCGCCGAAGGGTACAACTACACCTTCCAGCGTCCTTATGCCGAGACCTGGCGGCGCTTCGTCGAGGGCGTAGCCGAGCTCACAGACCACGCCAACGAGAAGAACGTCAAGGTATTTCTAGAGCACAAGAACAGCGAACCCGCGATGAAGATCCTGATGCAGAACATCGGGATGACCCTCTTCACCATCCAGAAGGTCAACGCCCTCGGGGTGGATACGACCAATCTCATGGTCAACATGGACTGGCAGCACCTCATAATGAACGGCGAGAACCTGGCCGAGTACGCCGATCTTTTGGCCTCGGAGCACAAGCTCGGTCACCAGCACGGCAACGACGGCTGGGGCACCTTCGACGACGATAACGTGGTCGGAACCAACTTCTTCATGCAGACGCTGGAGCTGGCCCAGACCCTCCAGGACATCGGCTACGGGGAGGAGGGTGAGATCATGGGCTTCGACCTCTATCCCTACACTGAAGACCAGGTGGCAGCCGTCAGGCGTGCCATCCTGCACTGGGAGTTCATCTGGGACCTGGCGAGGAAGATAGACAGGGCCGAGCTACACGAGGCCAAGGCTCGGGCCGACGCCCTGGCCGGCCAGAGGGCGGTCTACGCAGCGCTGGGTATGGGCGGAGACTACGAGGCCGAGATTGCCAGCCGCCGCAAGAAGGCGCGGGCAGAGCGAAGCTCGCGGGGCGAGGCGTGAGCGTCCTCGTCGGCCTCGACGTGGGGACCGGCGGTGCGAGGGCCGTCGCCGTGGACGAGTCCGGGAGCATCGTCGCAGAGGCCTCATCCGAGTACCCGCTCCACACCCCACGTCCTGGCTGGACCGAGCAGGACCCCGCCGACTGGTGGGAGGGCGCCAGAGAGGCGCTCGGGAAGGTCGCCGCCGGGAAGGAGGTGGCAGGCATCGGGCTCACGGGACAGATGCACGGCTCCGTGTTCCTCGATTCATCCGACGAGGTGATACGGCCCGCGCTGTTGTGGAACGACCAGCGCACCTACAGGCAGTGCGACGAGATAACACGGGCCGTCGGGGAAGAACGTCTGATCTCCATCGCAGGCAACCCTGCTCTCACCGGATTCCAGGCGCCGAAGATCGTCTGGCTCCGCGACGAAGAGCCCGAGAACTTCGACAAGGTCGCCAGAGTACTCCTGCCCAAGGACTACGTGAGGCTCAAGCTCACGGGCGAGCACGCCACCGACGCCTCGGACGCCGCGGGCACCTTGCTGTTGGAGATGCGGGCCCGCGACTGGTCAGCCGAGATCCTGGACTCCTTAGAGATACCGCGAGAATGGATGCCGAAGGTCTACGAAGGCCCAGAGAATACAGGTGCCCTGCGCGACGACGTCGCAGAGGAGCTTGGCCTGCCGCAGGGCATCCCCGTGGCGGCAGGCGGCGGCGACAACGCTGCGGCGGCCGTCGGGACGGGGATCGTCGGCCCTGGGCTCGTCAACTCCTCCGTCGGTACGAGCGGCGTCCTCTTCGCCCACGCCAGCGAGTTCAACCCCGACCCTTCGGGACGTCTGCACGCCTTCTGCCACGCCGTGCCCGGCGCCTATCATCTGATGGGCGTCACGCTCTCGGCGGGTGGGTCTCTTGCGTGGTGGCGCGAGACGCTCGGGGGCGACTACGACGAGCTGGTCGAGGAGGCCTCCGGCGTTCAGCCAGGCTCCGAGGGCCTCGTCTTTCTGCCCTATCTCTCGGGCGAGAGGACGCCGCACCTCGACCCGAAGGCCAGGGGGGCTTTCTTAGGGCTCACGGCGCGTCACGGTGTGGCGCACATGACCCGCGCCGTGATGGAGGGTGTGATCTTCTCACTGCGCGACTCTCTAGAGATCATGCGCGAGCTCGGCGTACTCATTGAGGACGTGAGGGCCACGGGAGGCGGGGCGAGGAGCGCCCTCTGGCGCCAGCTCCAGGCCGACATCTACGGCACCCCCATACGCCGTACCGTCGCCGACGAGGGACCGGCCTACGGCGCGGCGCTACTGGCCGGTGTAGCATCTCGCACCTACGCAGACGTTGACGAGGCGACCTCCGTGATCAAACTGCGGGAGGAGGTCACCGAGCCGGATAGGGAGCGGTCGAAGGTCTACGAGGAGCACTACGAGGTCTACCGCTCGCTGTACCCCGCGACACACTCTGCCATGTCGCGCCTCACCGACCTCGCGGCTGGCTCGACCGGCTGAGGGGTTTTACCTGCGGTCTTCGCAAGAGGTCGGCAGTAGACGCGCTCTGCGGTGGTATGATCCCGGCATGTCTCGTAGCGCGGTGGATTCAAGCCTCGCCCCGGCACAGAACTCTGTAGAGGAGAGGTCTCACGACTACCACCCCGTGTTGCTGGCCGTCGCGGCGGGGACTCCCCGATCGTTTCGGGCTGTGATTCCGAGCAGAACGAGGCCCTCTCCGCGTCGCCGCTTTACAAACCTTCGCGAAACCTAGTAACGTGCGCCCTATGAGATCCCTGCTCAGCCACGACAGGTCGTGGGCCTACCGCTCGATGCTGCTCGTAAGCGTCATCGCGCTCGCTATCGGGGTGTGGGCCAGGCTATACCATCTGGGCTTCCCCCCCAAGATCCTGTGGGACGAGAAGTACTTCCCTGCGATGGCCGACAAGTACCTGCACGGCGAATACCAGTTCGACCTGCATCCACCCTTGGGTAAGTTCATCATCGCCATCGGCATCTCGCTCCTCGGCAACGAGCCTCTCGGCTGGAGGATCATGCCTGCGGTATTCGGCCTGGCCCTGTTGCCGCTGGCTGCGGCTCTCGGCTGGTATTGCTTCAAGAACAGGGTCGGCGCGATGCTGCTTACCATCTTCTTCGCCGTCGAGACGATCTTCATAGTCCACTCCAGGACGGGTGTCATGGACATCTTCCTCGTGTTCTTCGTGCTCGCGACCTTCCTCGCGGCGCTGCGGGCGGAGAGCGGCAGGCAGGTGATCTGGCCCTCCTTGCTGCTCGGTCTCGCTATCGCCGTGAAGTGGGCCGCCTTCCCCGTGGCCATACCGGTGGGCTACGTGCTCTGGCGCAAGGGGCTGCTGCGGCAGTTTCTGGCGGGGCTCTGGGTCTCCGCCGTCGTCTACATCGCCGTCGTCTACGTCGGGGCGCTCATCGGTGTCACCAGGAACCCCATACAGGCGTGGATATGGGTGTGGAACTGGCACGTGCAGGCGTCGAGCAAGATCACCGTCGCCGTCCCCCATACCTGGGGCTCGCCGTGGTGGAGCTGGCCACTGATGCTCAGGCCGATACGCTTTTTCTACGGGGCGAACGCTGAGGGCTTGCTCCAGGTGGTCGTCGCTATCGGGAACCCCCTGATCTGGTGGAGCAGCACCCTCGCCGTTCTGGCCGGCATCGTCGAGATAGCGCGCAAGGCCATCGCGAGAAAGCTCTCGGCTGAAGACCCGATCATACCCATCATACTCGGCTACGTCTTCCTGCTCTTGCCGTGGGTGCCCGGCACGAGGATACCTTACATCTACAACTACCTGCCCATCTATCCTTTCGCCATTCTGGCGCTGGTCTACTGGCTGTGCAGGATCTGGGGCCTCCCGCGATGGGGCCCCTGGACGGTCGTCGGCTTCGCGGTCTGCGCGGTCGCGCTCACGGTGTACTTCCTCCCCCTGGCGATAGCTCTACCCATAAGCCAGCACGACCTGATGAACCGTGTGTGGATCGACTACTGGTTCGACTATTACAAGCCGGTTCCAGGGAGCGGGTGTCTGGTTCCGCACCCCACCAAACTCTGCCGCTAAGGTCTACTCGACCTCGATGGCGTCGTGCGCCCGTATAGTACCGGCCCGGACGACCCGCGCGCAGACGCCGCCGCGTCCCTTGAGCGCCCGCGTCATGCCTGGCTCGGTCAGGTCCTGGACGTGCCTGCACGGTGGACGGGGCCTGTCGTACTCGAGGACGGTCTCCCCGATCCTGAACCGCTTCCCGCGCAGGTCCTTCAGGCTGAGGCCGCGCGTGATGATGTTGCGCCTGTGCTCGCCGCTACTGACGCTGATGCCGAGTTCGCGCTCTATGTCTTCGAGGTCTTCGGAGGAGATCAGGGTTACCTCGCATACGTCGCCGTAGTTCGTCCAGTACCCCGTGCCCTCGCAGTAGCGGTCTCCCTCGATGCCGCACCCCTCGACGGTACGTACCTCCTCGACGCGCTCCATCGCCGCGCTTCCCTTAGATGTAACGTAGATCCCCTCGACCATACCCCGCATACTCGTCCTTCCGGTCTCTGGACGGCTAGTAGCCTCTATTTTGGGCGTCTGCGACTTCCTCCGCGTAGCTGTGGGTGTAGGCGCCGGAGTTGTTGCGATCCCAGTAGTGGTGGGCCTCGTAGCGGAAGTTGTCTGCAGGATCGTCGATCCATGAGCTCGGGTGATTACTCGGCCAGTTTTGCGCGCCTGCCCACTGGTAGCCCTGCGCCAGCACCAGGCGACGGTCGCCGTTCGAGCGGATGGCGTCGAGCGCCTTCTGCGAGGCCTTCTCCCATACCTGCGAGGGGCGGAGGTCCCCGACGCGTGGCATGCCCGCAGGCTCGTTCATGAGGCCGTAGCCAGCGATGCCTGTAGTCCCCTTGAAGTTGTGGCTCAGGCGACGCCAGAGGTCTGCGAAATCACGGATGGGGAGGCGACCCGAGCCGATGGCGAACCTGACGCCCCGGCCGTTCCGCTCGATGTAGTAGTCGCCGAAGTTGTGGACGTCGAGGATGACCTCGAGGCCCGCGTCTGTCGCGCGGCGGACGGCGTTTTTGAGCCTGCGGAGCTCCGTCCCGTGGAGCGCCCCGCCAAGCTTCGGCTGGATGCGCTCCCAGCGAAACTGGAGCCTGATGAGCTTGATCCCGCGCCCCGCCAGGTAGTCGAAGGTCGCCTGCCCGTCGTAATGATAGGCGGTGTTGTAGCGCCCAGGATGCTTGTTGGAGAAGTCGCGCGTCGCGTCGAGCGAGTAAGGGGCACCGAACTCGGCGCCCGAGACGTTGACCCCGCGCAGATAGAGAGGCGTCGTGGGATGCGCCTCTGTCACGACGGCCTGGGTGTTGGCCGAGTCTACGCCGTTGGGCGAACTGACCGGGAAGTTCCGGTCTTCGTAGACGGCCAGCTTGTAGTCTGTACCCCACCACTCGCCGGTGGCCCACTGCGTAACCCAGAGTCCCGCGGCGTCCGCGTCGTCGTACCAGGCCTCTGCGAGCGCGTTCCAATTCGAGGCGTCGCCCGCGTAGTCGTCGGGCCAGCCCACCTCCCCGATGTAGCCGTCGACGCCGTTCTGCGCAAGCCAGCCGGTGAACCTGCCCAGCTCGGCGCGCACCCTGCTGTGGAGGGCGTCGGGGTCCGCGGCCTCTGCCGAGGCCGCCCCGCGGGAGGCGATGAGCCCGGGCATCGACAGCGCGGCTACACCCAGTCCTGCGTCCCGGACGAACCGGCGCCGCGATATCTCGCCTCTCGGTTTTTCAGGCGTCTCTGGCATACCGTCCAACTTCCGCTTGCTCTCTGGATCTCTACCCTACCAAAGGAGAATCTACTCGGTCGCGGATAGCTTCCTAAGAGCTCTGATCATGCGCGCTCTCTCCGTAACCGCCGCCGCCCGGCGTCTCGACCGTCACGACGTCGCCCTCGTCGAGGTCCCTGCTCACCTTCGGCGGCAACTCCTCGCCGTTCAGAAGGTTGCGCCCTACCCTGCCCGGCTCGCCGCCTTCGGCGCCGCGCGGTCCGTGACGTCTGCGGTCGGTGAGGAGGGAGAGGCTCGCACCTTCGAGAACCTTCACGGAGCGGACGATGCCGTCGCCGCCGCGCTGGGCACCCTCTCCGCCCGAGCCGTAGATGAGCTCGTAGCGCTCGACGCGCATGGGGTATTCCATCTCGAAGGCCTCTGTGGGGGTGTTGAGGGTATTGCTCATCCCGACGTGTACGCCGGAGGGACCAGGGCCGCTGTAGCTAGCCCCCTGGCCGCCGCCGATGGTCTCGTAGTAGGTCCAGCCACGGCTGCCGATCACGGTGTTGTTCATCGTGCCCTGGCCCTGGGCGGGGACGCTCTCTGGAGCGAAGCTGGCGAGCGCGGCGAGCACGGTGTCGGCGATGCGGTTCGAGGTCTCGACGTTCCCTGCGACGACCGCCGACGGGTAGGTCGCGTTGACGAGGGTCCCTGCCGGGGCCTCTATCGTGAGCGGGGCGTAGGTTCCTGCGTTGGCGAGGATGTCTTTGGGGAGCAGTACGCGCAGGGCGAAGTAGCTCGCCGAGCGAGTGACGGGGAGGGGGCAGTTTATGTTGCCGCGCACCTGCTCTGCCGTGCCCGTGAAATCTATCCTCATGGAGTCTCCGTCCACCGTGACGGTGACCTTTATGGGGATGTCCTCGTCGGTCGTGCCGTCGCCCTCCATGCAGTCCTCTGCGGAGTGCTCGCCGTCGGGGAGGTCGCGGATGGCCTCGCGGGTGCGTTTCTCGGCGTAGGAGATCACCTCGTCGAAGGCGGCGAGTACGGTCTCCCTGCCGCGGCGTTCTATCAGTTCCCCGACGCGTTCTTCTGCGATGTTGTTCGCGGCGATCTGGGCCCTGAGGTCGCCGCGCCTGAGGTCTGGGGTGCGGACGTTGGCGAGGAGAAGGTCCATCACGTCGGCAACGTACTCGCCGTCTCGCACCAGACGCACCGGCGGGATGATGATGCCCTCCTGGTAGATCTCGCGCGAGTCCGAGGGCATGGAGCCTGGGCGCATGCCGCCCACGTCCGAGTGGTGCGCCCGCGTTACCGCGTACCCGATAACCTCCCCCCCGTAGGCCACGGGGGAGACGAGCGTTATGTCGGGCAGATGCGTGCCGCCCGAGTAGGGGTCGTTTATGGCGAAGACGTCGCCGGGGGCGGCGTCGCGGTCCATTATCGCTGCGACGGCCTCAGGCATAGCCCCGAGGTGGACGGGGATGTGCTCGGCCTGGGCGACCATGCGTCCCTTGGCGTCGAAGAGCGCCGTCGAGCAGTCGCGCCGCTCCTTGATGTTCGAAGAGTAGGAACCCCGGATCAGGACGGCCCCCATCTCCTCGGCGACGCCTGCGAGGGCGCTCGCTAAGACCGAGAGGGTTACGGGGTCGAGCCTACTCATCGCCCTTCTCCAGTACGAGCGTCCCCACCGCATCTACCTTCCCGGACCAGCCAGGCCGCACCACACACGTGGACTCCCTGAACTCGACTATGGCAGGACCGGCTACTTCCGAACCCTGTCCCGTCTTCTCGCGGTCGAGCACTGGCACCTCTATCCACTCCCCGTCGAAGTTGGCCTCCCTCCGCCCGCTCTCCGCGCCGCCGCTGGCTTCTGGCTCTTCGAGGTCGGGCTTCTCGACGGGGACCGTAGAGATAAGGCGCAAATTCACGAGCTCGACGGCCTCGTCCTCCATGCTGTAGCCGTAGCGCTGCTCGTGCGCCGCATGGAAGCGGTCCTCCAGCTTCCCAGGAGTGTCGGCATCCACGGTCAACTCGAAGGACTGTCCCCTGTAGCGCAGGTCTGCCCTGCGGGTGTGCTCGGGATCTGTCAGATCCTGCGCCGCCGTGCTCTCCATCTCTGCGAACCTCTTCTCGAACTCTTCTGCATCAACCCCGTCCATAGGGGAGAGGTACGGGCTCACGTAGTCGCGGCGGATATCCGAGATAGCGAGGCCGAGGGCGGAGAGGACGCCGCCCGCGCGCGGGACGAGTACCGTCCGCATACCGAGCTCCTCGGCGAGGGCGCAGGCGTGCATCCCACCCGCGCCGCCGAAGGCGAGGAGGGCGAAATCCCGCGGGTCGAGGCCGCGCTCGACGCTTATGATCCTGAGCGCACGCGTCATCTCCGCGTTGGCGACGCGCACCACGCCGAGCGCGACGTCCTCGGCCTCAAGGCCAAGCTTCTCACCGAGGGCAGTGAGGGCTTTCTCCGAGAGCTCGCGCCGCAGGACGACCTGGCCGCCCAGCTCTGTGCCGTCGGCGAGGTAGCCGAGGAAGAGGTTGGCGTCGGTAACCGTTGGCTCCTCCCCTCCTGCCCCGTAGGCGGCGGGACCGGGGTCGGCGCCCGCCGAGTGTGGGCCGACGCGTAGCGCGCCGCCGGCGTCGGCCCAGGCTATGGAGCCGCCGCCCGCGCTCACCGTGTGGACATCCACCATAGGGAGCTTTATGGGGACGCCGGCGATGACCGTCTCCGTGGTCGTCTGGGCCTCGCCCGAGATGATCGGAGCGACATCCGTGCTTGTGCCGCCCATGTCGAAGGTAAGCAAGTCCTTATAACCGCCTAAAGAGCCGACGTAGGCCGCGCCGACTACGCCCCCCGCCGGGCCCGAGAGGACGCAGCCTGCCGCGTCGGCGATGGCGTCGTCTATCCCCGTGACCCCTCCAGAGGACTGCATTATGAGGGGTGAGGGCAGCCCCGCTTCCTCCGCCTTCCCCGCGAGGTTCTCCAGATAGGCTGCCAGCTTCGGGGCGAGGTAGGCGTCGGCGACCGTGGTCGAGAATCGCTCGTACTCGCGGAACTCGGGCAGGACCTCGCTGCTCAAAGAGACGTGTACCTCTGGTAGCGCCTCCCTCAACGCCTCGCCGACCCGCCTCTCGTGTTCGGGGTGGGCGAAGGCGAAGAGGAGGCAGACGGCCACGGCGTCTACTCCCGCCTCTCTCACCGCCGAGACGACCTCTTCGAGGCTCGCTTCGTCGAGGGGCTCTATCTCACCGTCGGGTCCCGAGCGCTCCTCGACGGTGAAACGCAGGTCGCGCGGGACCAGCGGGGGAGGGCGATCCATGGCCAGGTCGTAGAGGGAGGGACGGTTCTGGCGGGCTATCTCCAGTACGTCGCGGAAGCCCTGCGTGGTCACGAGCGCGGTGCGGGCGCCGCGGCGTTCGAGCAGGGCGTTGGTAGCCACGGTCATGCCGTGGGCGAGGGCGAGCAGTGACGAAGCCTCCACCTCCGAGGCTTCGACGGCGTTCATCACACCCTCTGACTGGTCGCGCGGGGTGGAGGGCACCTTGGCGGTGATCAGGCCTCCCCCTCCGAGGGCGACGAGGTCTGTGAAGGTGCCACCTACGTCGACACCGAGGCGGGCTTCGTTCACGGGTACTCAGCCTCGCTGTTCGGCGATGAGTCGTCTCTCCTCGGGCTCCTCCTCGTAGATGTCCTTCTTGAAGGTCTCTTCGGCGAGGAAGTAGCAGAGGATGCTCAGGGCGCACAGGGCGGCGACGTAGACGGAGATCAGGGTCGTCCCCCCGGCGGGGTAGAGAGAGGCGGCGATGATCGGGGCGAGGGCGCCGCCGAAGATGCCTGAGATCTGGTAGCTGAAGGAGGCCCCCGAGTAGCGCACGCGCGTACCGAAGAGCTCGGCGTAGAAGCTACCCTGTGGGCCGTAGACCGCCGCGTGGCCGATGGAGAGCCCGACGACGATGGCGATGACGATCAGGACCGTGGACTTCGTGTTGAGCAGGGCGAAGAGGACGAAGGTCCAAACCCCCATCAGGGCCGCGCCGCCGATTAGAAGCGGCCTTCGCCCGACCCTGTCCGAGAGCGAGGCGAAGGCTGGGATGGTGAAGATCTCGATCAGGGCCGCGATGGTGATGGCGGTGAGGCCAACGCCCTGCGCGAGCCCCAGGTTCTCCGTGATGTGGGTCAGGGTGTAGACGGCGAAGATGTAGAAGCCGGCGTCGATGCCGATGCGCGAGCCGACGCCGAGCAGCACGTTCTTGGGGTAGGTGCGCAGCACGTCTACTATCGGCATGCGCGCCTCCGTGCCCGACTCCTGCACGCGGGAGAAGGCCGGGCTCTCGTAGATGGAGAGCCTGACGAAGAGGCCCACGGCTATGAGGATCACGCTCAGGAGGAAGGGCACGCGCCAGGCCCAAGGCGCGTCACCCGAGATCGCGCCGACGGCGGCGAAGACGCCTGTGCCCAGGACAAGCCCGGCTGGCACGCCCATCTGCGGCCAGCTCCCGTTAAGGCCGCGCTGTTCGTCGGGGGAGTGCTCGACGGCCATGAGGACGGCCCCGCCCCACTCTCCCCCGAGTCCGATGCCCTGAAAGATGCGCAGCAGCACCAGCAGGATGGGCGCGAGTACGCCTATCGCGTCGTAGCCAGGGAGGACGCCGACGAGGAAGGTGGCTGTGCCCATGATCAGGAGCGTCACGACGAGCATGGTCTTGCGCCCTACCCTGTCCCCGTAGTGGCCGAAGATCAGACCGCCCAAGGGCCGCGCCCCGAAGCCCACGGCGAAGGTCGTGTAGGCGAGGATGGTCCCCGTCGTGGCGCCGAAGTCCGGGAAGAAGACCTTGGGGAAGAAGAGCGCCGCCGCGGTGGCGAAGATAAAGTAGTCGTACCACTCTATAGTGGTACCTATAAAGCTCGCAACGACGACCTTGCGGATCGAAGTCGGCATCCCTGTCGGGTCTGCGCCGGATCTCTCCACTTCTGCCTCCTCCCAGAACCCCACCTTCAAAGGAAATTATACCGACCACTCATGCTCCGCGCTCCGGCCCACGGGCCGTTGACGCCAGATCCGGAGCCAGCGACACTTATCCGGCTGGCGGATACGGGAGGAAGGTACATGAACGAAGGAGTGAGGCGCGTCTTCGATCTCGAACAACCGCGAACACAGAGGATGCCGATCCACCCCGCCCACAGGCAGGCCGGCTATTCCTACCTCCTGCACCGCCACCACGAGGACGAGTACCGTCCTGAGGAAGCCGGACCACGTACCGGTGCGGCCGGCGTCATCATCTGCGGCGAGCACACGGGCACCCATATCGACGCCCTCTCTCACCAGTCCGACGCCCTCGTGCTCTGCGGAGGAGTCCCCGTCGGGGAGGTGCAGTCCTCGCGCGGCTTTACGCGGCACGGCGTCGAGGAGATACCGCCCATCGTAGTCCCGGGCTTTCTCCTCGACGTCGCGGCGAAGGACGGCGTGGAGTCCCTCGAAGTCGGCCGCGTCGTCACGGCCACAGACCTCGAAGAGTGCTGCGAGAGGCAGGGGATCGGCGTCGAGGCAGGGAGCGTGGCGCTCGTGCGGCTCGGCAACGCCCGTTTCTGGGACGACGAGGAGCGCTACCTCGAAGGACCTGGGATGGACGCGGGCGCGGCGTACTGGATGGCAGATAGGGGTGTGATCGCCGTCGGGGCCGACAACATGGCGTGGGACGCGCCGGGGTTGAAGGACCCGGATCTCGGGTGCCTGCTGGCGGGGCACCTGATCCTGCTGGCGAGGCAAGGTATCTACATCATCGAGAATCTCGCGCTCGACGAGCTCTCCGCCTCGGGGTACCACCGCTTCGAGTTCGTCTGCACGCCTCTGAAACTGGTCGGCGCGACAGGCTCTCCTGTCAGGCCCGTGGCTCTCGTCTCGGGCTAGCTCCAGTCGTCGTGGGCTTCTTCGGTGTGCTGGCCGAGGGTCGGCGGGGGACGCCGGATCGGCATACGTTCACCGTCGACGAGGACCGGCGAGGCGAGCATCTTGAGGGCTCCGGCGGTGGGATGGTTCAGGTCCTGCAGGATGCCCGAGGAGAGGACGTGCTCGTCCGCGAAGACGTCGGCGAGCGTGTTGACGGGGCCGCTCGGGACGCCTGCGGCCCGTATCTCCTCGGCCCACTCGTCGGCGGTACGCTTGCTGAACTCTCTCTGAAGCTCGGGGATCAAAGCCCCTCTGTTGGCGACGCGATCCGGGTTCGTGGCGAACCGCTCGTCATCGGCCAGCTCGGGGCGGCCTATGGCCTCGCACAGATTGGCGAACTGGGAGTTGTTGCCTACCGCAACGACGATGGGTCTGTCCGAGGCGTCGAAGGTCTGGTAGGGGACTATGGAGGGATGGGCGTTGCCTATGAGGCCGCTGTCTTCACCGCTTATGAGGTACTCCTGACCGCGGTTGGCGAGCCAGCCTAGAGTGGATTCGAAGAGCGGGACCTCGATACGAGCGCCCTCTCCTGTGACGGTACGCCGGTGGAGGGCGGCCAGTATGGCGTTCGAGGCGAAGAGGCCGCACACGATGTCCGAGATCGCTACTCCCACCTTGGTCGGCTCGCCGCCTGGCTGGCCCGTTATGCCCATGACGCCGCCCCTCGCCTGAACGAGGAAGTCGTAGCCGGGCCGGTCCTCGTCGGGGCCAGGGCCGAAGCCTGTGATCGAGCAGTAGATGAGGTCGGGATTCTCTTTCCTCAGAGCGTCGTAGCCGAGGCCTAGCTTATCGAGGGCTCCGCGCCTCCAGTTTTCGATCACGACGTCTGCGCCTGATGCAAGCTTCTTGACCCGATCCAGCCCCTCCCTTTCTTTGAGGTCAACTCCTACCGAGCGCTTGTTGCGGTTGACGGAGAGGAAGTAGGCAGACTCGCCGCCTGCGAAGGGCGGTCCCCAGTGGCGGGTGTCGTCGCCGCGCTCGGGGTGCTCGACCTTCAGTACGTCGGCACCGAGGTCGGCGAGCACCATCGTCGCGTAAGGTCCCGCAAGTACCCGCGAGAGGTCGAGGACCCTGACGCCTTCGAGCGGGAGCACGACCCCTAACTGCTCCTGTCGTCTATGAGGAAGAGGCGCGTCGGCCCTAGCGCGAGGTTGCGCCCCCTGTGCGCCCCACCGCCTAAAGGCGCGGGTGGAAGCAGAAAGGCTTCATCCTCCCCTGCCCTGAGCGGGGCGCTCCCGTCGTCGAACTCGTACTCGATCTCTCCCCGCAGCACGTAGCCGCGGTGGCCCTCCTCGCACCACTCCTCCCTGCCCACC
>CADDZK010000068.1 GCA_902812425.1 Actinomycetota bacterium | reverse complement strand
GGTCCGCTTCGACGTAACTACGGCCTCCATCGCCCCCGACCTGACCGTCGTCGCCCCGGTGCGCGACTGGAACATGAGCCGCCCCGAGGAGATGGCCTACGCCGAGGAGCACGGCATCCCCGTCCCGACGACCAGAGAGTCCCCCTACAGCGTGGACGAGAATCTCTGGGGCCGCTCCATCGAGGCAGGTCCCCTGGAAGATCCCGACCACGAGCCGACGGAGGATGTCTTCGAGCTCACGACCCCCCCGGAGCAAGCCCCGAACGAGCCGCAATACGTCGAGATCGGCTTTGAAGAAGGCCTTCCGACGAACCTCGACGGGGAAGAGCTGCCTCTGGTCGACCTGATCTCCGGGCTTAATACCGTCGCCGGGGCGAACGGCGTAGGCCGCATCGACATGATCGAAGACCGCTTGGTCGGTATAAAGAGTCGTGAGATCTACGAGTCCCCCGCAGCCCTTACAATCATTGCCGCCCACCGCGAACTCGAGACCCTGACCCTCACCAGAGACGTACTGCGCTTCAAGGCGATCGTCGAACAACGTTACGCCGAGCTCACCTACGAAGGCCTGTGGTTCACCCCCCTCAAGTCCGCCCTCGACGCCTTCATTTCAGAGACCCAGAAGACCGTTACAGGCGCCGTCCGTCTCAAACTCTACAAGGGAAACAACACAGTCGTAGGCCGAACCGCCCCGAACGCCCTCTATAATAAAGACCTCGCCACCTACGACCCCAACAGCACCTTCGACGAGGCCGCAGCCGCCGGATTTATAGCCCTCTGGGGCCTCTCAGCCCGCCAGTGGGCCAGCGTCAACGGTGGTACAGAGTACAGCCCAGCTTCGCCACAACATTAAACTCATGGTGCACACTCGATACAGAATATGTCTATTTGCAGGTAATTTTGCAAGGTCGAGCCGACCACGATTTCTTCTGTAATTTAAACTTGCAGTTGAGATTCAATGTAAATCTGACCCACAAGGTTATATTTAGTTGTTTCAATATCTGAGGGTCGGCGGCGGGTATTTGCCACTTGTTTTCGTGGTTGAGTGGGGCTTCTCGGGTGTGAGTATTTGTGGGTGGTGGGCTGCTTGAGGATGGCTACCTCTGGTTGGGGCCTGGAAGGGCGGCCGTGTCGTGGGTCTCAGCCTGCTTCGGCGCGCTCACGCAGCCAGCCCATGGCCGCAACTGCGCCTGAGGTAAGCACTGAGATGTGTCCGTCCCCCGGGTAGAGCCACAGTTCTGCCGAGGGGCAGCGGCGCGCGAGCCACTCGCCGTGCGAGCTTGGCACGACCCGGTCCCTGCCGCCGTGCAGGAAAATGGCTGGAGCGACGATGTCGGCAGGATCGAACCCCCACGGGCCGACGCCGGCCAGGTCGTCGTCTATAAACCCACCGGGGCCGTTCTCCATCGCCAGATTGACGACGCTTATGAACCAGGACCACTCGCCTTCCAGGGCGGCATGATCTTCCGGGGTGAACATCTCCGGGTCAAATTCGGTGGATTCAAGATAGTCCTCCAGCGCTGCGCGCCCCTCGACGGCGGCGTGCAGTTCCGCTGCGCCGGACGGTGTCATGCCCGCGAACCAGTCTAGCCCCTCGGCGCTGAACGGGGCCATCCCGGCCACGCTGACCACGCCAAGGACGCGCTCCGGCAGCAGCGCGCCGCATGCCACGGCGTGCGAACCGCCACCGGAATGGCCCATGACCGCGAACCGATCTATGCCTAAAGCGTCGGCGATGCTGCGGACGTGAGTAGACGCGGACGCCACGTCCCGGCCTGGGTAGGGGCTTGATCCACCGTACCCGGGTCGGTCATACGACACCCAGCGGATTCCGAGCCGGTCTGCGGCTGCGAAAAGGGGCTCGGGAGGCGCGCCGATGTTCGGCGAGCCATGGTGCCAGAAGACGGCGAGCCGGTCTTCTGCGTCATTCGCGCCCGTGTCGTACACGTGTAGCGAGCGACCGTCGCTCAGCTCAAGATCAATCTCCGTCACCACTCACCTAGTCTAAAGGCCGTGGCAGGTAGCGGCACCCCTCATTATCTCATCCGGCGGCGAAATCTTTACGTGCCCCTTGAGCCGGGATGAAGGTTGACGCCATCCCCCGACAGAGCGTACAGGGCCAGGACTGCGCGGGCTTCCGAGGATACGGATCCCAGACCGGAATCCCGCGTTACGCTACGGCCGGTCTGGGCTACGACTCTTGAGACCTGCGGTCGCGCTGATTGTTTCTTCCTGACCCTTGACACATCGATTTTCTTTGATCTATACTCGGATCAAAATTCCTTGATGTGAGGAGTGGCTATGGATGATAGGGTCAAGCAGAGAGTTCGGGACCGGTATGCCGAGGCTGCGAGGAGTGTGCTCGGGGAGGCGGTAGGCGGCGGTTCTTGTTGCGGTGGCGTGTCCTGTTGTGGGGTTACGGAGTCTGGAGAGGGATCCGCGCTCGGAGGAGATATGGTCTGCGGGAGCTACTCGGAGGCCGAGAGGGGGGAGTTGCCGCGGCTGGCCGCCGACGCATCGCTGGGGTGTGGAAACCCTGTGGCGCTGGCGACGCTCTCGCCGGGTGAGGTGGTGTTGGATCTCGGAAGCGGTGGCGGGATAGACGTGTTGCTCTCGGCGAGACGGGTGGCACCTGGGGGCAAAGCATATGGGTTAGACATGACTGACGAGATGCTCGAGCTGGCCCGCAGGAACCAGGCGGAGGCCGGTGTCGAGAACGTCGAGTTCTTGAAGGGTGAGATCGAAGCCGTTCCCCTGCCTGACGACCACGTTGACGTCGTCATAAGCAACTGCGTCATCAACCTCTCTACGGAGAAGCCGCGTGTAATCTCCGAGGCGTTCAGAGTCCTGAAGCCGGGAGGCCGGTTCGCCATCTCCGACGTTGTCTTCCTGGGCGAGAAGGACAAGTTGCCGCCCGGCGTCGCGCGGAGCGTCGAACTGTGGTCCGGGTGTATCTCCGGAGCGCTCGAGGCGAAGGAGTACGAGGCGCTGCTTTCGCAAGCAGGGTTCGACGACGTCGCCGTGGAGGTTACCCACACGTATCCCCCGGAGCAGGTAGCAGGACTCGCGGGCGAAGACGTCGAGGCTCTGCGCGCTGTTCCCGTCGCGAGCGCCTTTATCCGGGCGCGTAAACCAGAGTAACCGTGGTGCGACGGAGACTGCAGCTCCTTCAGGAAAATGGTGTCCACCTGACCGGGCTGACGGAGGTCGGCGGCGAGGAGCGTGTCGAAAGGCTCGTCGCGCTTGGGCGTGCGCTCTCAGATCCGATCCGGGTGACGATGCTCGGGATGCTCGCCGGTGGACGCGGGTGCTGCGAGCTGCCCGACTGCGGCGTTCCGGCCCAGGACCAGGACGCCGGTATCTGCGTCTGCGAGTTCGAGAGGTACTTCGACGTGGGACAGTCGAAGGTCTCCTACCACCTCAGCAAGCTCAGAGAGGCCGGGCTGGTGCGTGAGGAGCGGCGCGGCAAGTGGAGCTTCTACTCGCTCGACCGCGAGGTCGCCGACCAGCTCCTCGCCGAGACCGCGGCCCATCTGAATGGCAAAGATGGCTGACCGTCGAGCGGGTGACCGGCAGCGCGTACTCTTTTTGTGCACCCACAACTCGGCTCGCTCCCAGATGGCCGAGGGGTTATTGAGGGAGATGGCCGGGGATCGCTTCGAGGTATTCAGCGCCGGTACCGAGGCGACGTACGTCAGGCCGGAGGCGATCTCGGTCATGTCGGAGATCGGGGTCGACGTCTCCGGGCAGGAGTCGAAGACGCTGGAGCGTTACCTCCGAGAACCCTTCGACTACGTCATCACCGTCTGCGACGACGCCAACGAGGCGTGCCCCGTCTTCCCGGGTGCGAGAGAGCGCCTGCACTGGTCCTTCCCTGACCCGTCCCGCGCCGAGGGTGAAGAGCGGCTCGTGGTGTTCTGCAAAGTGCGGGATGAGATCCGTGCTCGTATAGAGGGCGAACTGATAGAAGGCGCTACCTGATCCAAGCCTCACTACCCCGGGCGACAGCACCACAGACTGCTATCATCGGCTTCATGCACGAGAGGACCGAGTCCGGAGAAAGCACGGATCTCGCCATGATGCGCCGCGCCCTGCTCGCTGCGCACGACGCCGCCGAGAGAGGCGAGGTACCCGTCGGGGCCGTCGTGGCGAGAGAAGGGGAGATCCTGGCCGTCGCCGCCAACCAGCGCGAGGCTACAGAAGACCCAACCGCACACGCCGAGCTCCTCGCAATCCGCCGGGCATCCGAGGCCACAGGCGGATGGCGCCTGACCGGCTGTACCCTCTACGCCACCCTGGAACCGTGCCCCATGTGTGCAGGCGCAGCCCACGCCGCCCGTCTCTCCCGCCTGGTCTACGCGGCCCCCGATCCCAAAGCCGGATACGCCGGTACCCTCCACAATACCCCAGCCGATACCCGCCTCAACCACACCTTCTCAGCCGAAGGCGGCCTCCTCGAAGCAGAAGCCGCCAAATTGCTCCGCGACTTCTTCAAAAGTCGGCGCCAGAAGCCCGAAAATACTCCCGAAATGCCGTTTTCCTAGACTCGAAACCATATTACACGGTGTACCTGAAGTTCAGATAAAGTGTTTTTGGTATACTAGACTTAGTCTCAATCGTCACTACAGGGCCATCAGTGGACCTGAACATAAAGGTGCGTGATTTGCGGGATATTCCTCATTCTTGCGTACATCTGAAAAAATCTTTGAAAAATTTTGTGGATGGGGAGTTTGGCGCGTATTCCGCTGGAGAAGAGGCATTCGAGGGTTTAGCGTCAATTTAACCTAAAGTTAAGATACATTCTAGGGGTATTGCATCTCGAAAATATAGTGTGCTAGGTTTTCACGGTACCAGATGTGGTGTTGGAGTGATGGGGGTTATGAGATGCAGTGTCCCTACTGTGATTTTGAGGACACGAAAGTCATAGATTCGCGGCTTTCCGAGACGAAGGATGCTGTTCGGCGGCGGCGGGAGTGTCTATCGTGTGGGAAGAGGTTTACGACGTATGAGCGCCGCGAGCCTTTGAGGCTGATGGTGATCAAGCGCGACGGTGGGAAGGAACCCTTCGACAGGGAGAAGTTACGGTCGGGGCTGGCGAAGGCTTGCGCCAAGCAGCAGATCACGGACGAGCAGGTCGAGTTGATCGTCGACGAGATCGAGGCCGAGCTGCGTGAGCGGCGGCGCCACGAGGTGACGTCGAGGCGTCTCGGGGACATGGTGCTCATGCGCCTGCGAAGGATGGACATGGTCGCGTATTTGCGGTTCGCCTCCGTCTACCGGCAGTACACAGACGTGGACCAGTTCCGCACCGAGCTCGTGCGTCTCGCGGGCTCGGGGATGGGCAACGGCAGGTAAATAAGATTGGCCCGTGATCCGGGGGGAACGCGGGCTAATCTGGTGATGGAATAGAAGAAACGAGCGGTAAAATAGGGAGGATGGGTATGGAGGTAGACCGTAACAGGCTGTCAGATATAGAACTCACCGAGAACGCTTTAGCCGTTCTCAAAAAGCGCTACCTCAAGAAGAACGAGAGGGGCGAGGCTATAGAGGAACCCATCGATATGTTCCGGCGGGTTGCTTCGAACATCGCCGAGGGTGAGTTCCGTTTCAAGGAGGGCGAGGAGGCCCAGAGACTCTACGAGGAATCCAAGGAGAGGTTTCTCCAGATGATGCTCAGTCGGAAGTTCATGCCGAACTCGCCGACCCTCATGAACGCCGGGCGGGAGTTGCAGCAGCTTTCCGCGTGCTTCGTGTTGCCCGTTGAGGACTCCATAGATGGCATCTACGACACCCTCAAGCATCAGGCCATCATCCACAAGTCGGGCGGCGGCACGGGCTTTGGGTTCTCGAGGCTGCGTCCCAAGAACGACCTGGTGAAGAGCACGATGGGTGTGTCGAGTGGGCCCGTCTCTTTCATGGCCATATATGACGCATCGACGGACAAGATCAAGCAGGGCGGGACGCGGCGCGGGGCGAACATGGGCATCCTCAGGGTCGACCACCCCGACGTCGAGGAGTTCATCACCTGCAAGAACGACAACGACCAGATCAACAACTTCAACATCTCCGTCGCCATAACCGACGAGTTCATGGAGGCCGTCGAGGCCGATACGAACTTTGACCTGGTGAACCCCCGCGACGGCGAGGTCATGAAGACCGTCAGGGCGCGGGACCTGTTTAGGAAGATCGTCGAGGGGGCCTGGCTCAACGGCGAGCCAGGCGTCGTGTTTATAGACAGGATCAACGACGACAACCCGACGCCGCAGTTCCCGATAGAGTCCACGAACCCTTGCTCCGAGGCTCACCTGCCGCCGTATGACTCGTGCAACCTCGGTTCGATCAACCTGGAGCGCTTCTATATAGAGGAGACGGGAGAGGTCGACTGGGACGAGCTGAGGGAGACGGTACACACCGCGATCCGCTTTCTCGACAACGTCATCGAGCAGAACAACTATCCTCTGCCCGAGATCGACAAGATGAGCCGGGGAAATCGGCGCATCGGGCTCGGGGTCATGGGCTTCGCCGACCTCCTCATAAAGCTCGGCATCACCTACGACTCCGAGGAGGGCCTCGCCTTCGCCGAGCGGGTGATGAAGTTCGTGGACGACGAGGCCTGGGAGGAGAGCAGGGCCCTCGCCGAGGAGCGTGGCGTCATGCCGAACTTCGAGGGATCCCGCCACGAGGCGAGAGGCGACCGCGTACGCAACGCGACCGTCACCACCATAGCCCCGACGGGTACGATCTCCATGATCGCCGGCTGCTCCGGCGGCATCGAGCCCCTCTTCGCCGTCGCGTTCATGCGTCGCCAGGCCGACATGGAGATGCCCGACGTCAACCCCGAGTTCGTGAAGCTCGCCAAAGAGCGCGGCTTCTACTCCGAAGAGCTGATGAAGAAGGTCGCCGAGCACGGCTCCGTGCGCGACATCGAAGAGATCCCCGACGACGTACGCAGCGTGTGGGTCACCTCGCACGACATAAGCTCGGAGTGGCACGTGAGGATGCAGGCTGCCTTCCAGAAGTACACCTCGATGGGTATCTCCAAGACCATCAACCTGCCGAACGACGCGAGCGTCGAGGACGTCGAAGACGCCTACCGCCAGGCCTACGCCCTGAACTGCAAGGGGATAGCGGTCTACCGCGACGGCTCGCGCGACGCCCAGGTCCTGTCTACCGGCAAGACGGAGAAGAAGCCTGGAGAGGTGCCGACCATGACGCCGGCCTCCCCCGAGGCACCGACGGCTCCTCCCGTTACCCCGCCCTCGGGCGCGGAGGCCCAGAGGCAGACCTTCTCCTCGCTCGCCGAGGCGCGCAACGGCAGGCCGCGTACCCTCTCCGGTGTCACCAAGAAGATACAGACGGGCCACGGTCCGCTCTACGTCACGATGAACGACGATGAGTTCGGACCGCGCGAGTGCTTCGTCATCCTCGGCAAGCCCGGCGGCACGGCGGCAGCGTTCTCCGACGCCCTGGGGCGTATGATCTCGCTCGCCATGACCCACGGCGCCACTCCTGCCGAGCTGGTCCACCAGCTCCGCGGCATCCAGGACGGCCATCCGGCAGGCGTCGGGCCGAACGCCGTCCTCTCCGTCCCGGACGGAGTTGCTCGTGCTATGTCCGAGCACTACCTCATAGAGGACAGCCTGCCGGACACCCGCGAGCTCCCCATAATCGGGGCGTGCCCCGACTGCGGCAGCGGCCTGACCCGCCAGGAGGGCTGCGTCGTCTGCCACTCCTGTGGATACTCGAAGTGTAGCTAGAAACTACCGACGGCGGCCTGCCAGGGACGGACCTACCCGGTCCGTCCCTCTTCTCTTGTCTCCGGGGGCTCCCTGTCGAGGCTTTGATCTTCGAAGGATGCAGGGTCTTCGGAGGGTTCGATGTGGATGAAGAACGTCGTGTTCCCCCCCAGCTTATCCGCGAGGTCTCGTTCTATCCTCTCCGAAAGGTCGTGACCCCGCTTCACCGTCCACCGGCCAGGAACGAGCACGTGCATCGAGACGAAGCGGCGCTGTCCCGCGGCCCGCGTGCGCATGGCGTGGAAGTGAACGTCGTCTCCCTCGTAGCGGGAGAGGACGCCGGAGATCTTCTCCAGCTCCTCAGGGGGGAGGGCCGTGTCGAGCAGCCCGTGCGCGGTGTCGTTCAGGAGCCTGACGCCCGTCCACACCACGTTCGCGGCGACGACGAGCCCGATCAGGGGGTCGAGCACGAGCCAGCCGGTGAGCTGCACCATCACGACGCCGATTACCACGCCACCTGAGGTCCCTACGTCAGTGAAAAGGTGCTGCGCATCGGCCCTCAGCGTGATCGAACGCAGCCTCCGCCCCGCCCGCAACAATACGAGCGCCACAATACCGTTGAGCGCCGCGGCCACGATCGTCACGGAGAGCCCGAGCCCCACGTTATGAAGGGGTTGCGGGTCCATCAGACGGCCCCACGCCGTAACCCCGATCCAGGCCGCAGCGATGATGATCAGGGCGCTCTCCAACCCGCTGGAGAAGTACTCGGCCTTGTCGTGGCCGAAGGCGTGCTCCTCGTCAGGCGGGCGTACCGCAAACGTGAGCGCCGACAAAGCCGCCACAGCGGCGACGAGGTTCACCACGGACTCGGCTGCATCTGAGAACAGCCCGACAGACCCCGTAAGGTAATAGGCCCCGAGCTTGAGCCCGATGGTCGTTACCGCAGCCGAGATCGAGAGCACGGCGTAGCTGCGCGCAGACCTACCATTAGTCGTACTCCCCTTCGTCACAACAGCCTCACTCAGGCAGATCCTTAACGCGAACCCGAACCAGAGCCGCCACGAACCTCGCGATCACAGCCAACACCTCCACTTTCTACCACCTTCCCGAACCGGAGTAACCTCATCAGCCCACACCAGCGAATGTACGGAATCTCCCTTAGGTTCACGGTTAACGTTCGGCGGACGACCGGTGCATCCATCCGATTCTTCCGGAATGCGGAAATGTGTCTGTATGCAGGTCTTTTGTGGTTGGATCGCGGAATTGGAACCGGGAATCGTGGGCCGGGAGACCAGAGGGTCCGATCGTTTGGATAAATCGGAAGTAGAGGTACAGCGTTGTGAGATCTGGTCGCCGAGAGGGAGAGTGGTAGTTGAAGGCCAGGGGGCGAGTGGATACACTCTGCCGCGGAGAGGTGGCAGAGTGGTTGAATGCGGCGGTCTCGAAAACCGTTACGTCGGTAATCCCGGCGTCGGGGGTTCGAATCCCCCCCTCTCCGCTCTTTCAGGCTTCAGGTCTCAGGCTACAGGATTCAGGTTCTAGATTCTTGCTGAAGCCTGAAGCCTTTTACTGAATTGCTGGCGGGCTCAGAACGCGTATGATGCTCCTTATGGTCTGGTTTTGTTTCGGGGTGGAGATCTAGGTCATGCCGAAGGGTGGCGGTTCCACGGTTTGGAAGGCGGCCATGATCACCGTCGGCTTCTGGGTGCTCGTTGGCTCGCTGTGGATGCAGGTCGGCTACATGGGCGGGACCCTGGAGAGGATCGCCACGCAGTCGATGAACATCCACGTGGACTTCGACAGCTTCTGGCGCTCGGCCGAGGCGATGCTCGAAGGGCATAACATCTACGATACGGGGGTTTCGCTGGTAAACCTGAATCCCCCGATCTGGACCGTGCTCATCTCGCCGCTCGGGCTTCTGTCGGCGCTCACGGCGTACAGGGTCTTCGTCCTGATCTCACTGGTCGTCACGGTAGCTTACCTGGCGTGGACCGTAGAGGAACTACGCCTTCGGCCCGGGTGGGCGGTGGTCGGGGTCGTGATGCTGCTCCTCTCTTCGCCGCTTCTGGCGACGCTGGCGCTCGGGCAGGTCTATCCGGTGCTCGCCCTTGGGCTCGTGGCGGCGTGGGTGGCAGACAGGCGGGACAGGATGGACGTCTCCGGTGCAGCACTCGGCCTCGTCGTCGCCTTCAAGCCTTCGCTCCTCCCCGTACTCCTGTGGCCGCTCGTGCGGCGGCGGTGGAGGGCTCTAATAGCCACGCTCGTCGCCGGTGCGGTTGCCACGCTCGTCGGGGTCATCATCCTTGGGCTCGGGGCGACGCTCGACTACATCGGGGTCCTGAGGGAGCACTCGGCCAGCGCCTACTGGGACAACGCCTCCCTGCCCTCTGCGGCGGCGCGGCTCTTTACGGAGAACCCCTACGCGCAGAACGTCGCGACGCTTCCGTGGATGGTCCCCGTCGGCTACGCGATCGGGATCTTCGCCATCGCCTTTACCGCCGTGAGGGTAAGGCACGGACCCGAGGTGGGGTTGTGGGTTCTGGTGGCGGCCTCGCTCCTCGCCTCGCCCATCGCCTGGAACAACTATCTCGTGTTGCTCGGCCCCGGAGTCCTGCTGCTGCTGGCGCGGGGCTACGCCGCGTCGGCCTTCCTGCTCCTCGCGCTGCAGTCTATCCCCGCGCAGTGGCCCCTGCTCTGGAACGACAAGGGCACGGTCGCGGCGACACTCGCGATGACGCTCTACCTCTACATCCTGATCGCGCACTGGCTCGCCCTCCTCGCCGCGACACGGGAGCCGGGCAGCGCCTTTCGGCCCACCGCAGAGAAACCCGGATAGGGGAATAACAGAGCCTCTGCGGGAGACGTGGCATACTTGTATGTGGGTCGCAGTCCCTACGGAAAGGCGGAAGAGATGGCAGAGACACTCATGCAGCGCTTGGTAGAGGCATTGCCCTTTCTAGACAGGATCGCCGACGAGGTCCAGCCGAAGGTGCAGGAGGCCGTCGAGGCGGGTGGCACGCCGGCGCGCAACGTCCTCGACGGCGTCTGGTTCGAGGCGCCGTTGCACCCTGCGCTAACGGATCTCCCCGTCGGAGCGTGGACGGCTACGCTCGTCTTCGACGGCCTCGACATAGCAACGGGGAAGGAGCAGGTACGGCATGCGGCCGACGCCTCGCTCGCGCTCGGGACGGCGGGGGCGCTAGGGGCCGCCGCGACGGGGCTCTCCGACTGGCGGTACCTGAGCGGTGGGTCGAGGCGCGCCGGTGTCCTGCACGGTCTCCTGAACACCATAGGTCTCGTCCTCAGCGTCGTCTCGCTCGTCCTCAGGGCGACGGGGCGCAGGAACGCCGGACGCCTGGCCTTTCTGGCGGGGTACTCCGTCAGCGGCATGGCCGCCCACGTCGGTGGGGAGCTCTCCTACCACTACGGGCTGCGCGTGGACAGGAACGTCTTTGAAGAGACCGGTCCCGACGAGTTCACCCCCGTCCTGAACGAGGACGAGCTGGCGCAAGGCGACATGCGGCGCGTCGAGGTCGAAGGGGTGGGCGTGCTCTTGAGTCGCTCCCAGGGCGGCGAGGTCTGCGCCATTGCCGCCACGTGCAATCACTTCAGTGGTCCGCTCGAAGAGGGCGAGCGCGAGGGCGACACCGTAGTCTGTCCCCTGCACAACTCCCGCTTCGACCTGTGCAGCGGCGAGGTCATAGACGGCCCCGCCGTCTTCCCCCAATCCCGCTACGAGACCCGTCTGAGGGAAGGGAAGATCGAGGTCAAAGCCTCCGCAGAGAATATCCAGGAGCAGGTCACGTAAGCTTGTCAGCTAGTCAGCACGGCGCCTTTCAGCACGTTCCGGCTGACGCCTTCGCTTTCAGCCTGTCAGCTTTCCCTCTTGTGGCCTCGCCGCCTGCCCCATAGCGAGCCTCGTAAGCGGGAACTACTCCTCTCGAAACGCGGTTACCCTTGCATACTCTCGCTGAAATGCGGAATTGCTGACGAGCCGCCGACCGAAGGGAGGCGGCGTGCTGAGAAGCTGATAACCTAGCTCTTCTCCAGCGTATCCAGGGCATCGGCGGCGGCGCGGCGGAGGGCACGGCTGGAGTCGACCTGGAAGACCCTCTGGAGGTCGCCGCGGGCGCGGGCCTTCTCGCCGAGGGCGGCGAAGGCCGAGGCCCTGTTGTAGTAGGCGATACCCAGTCTGGGGTCGAGCTTTATGGCCTGCTCCGTCGCTTCGAGGGCGGCGCCGGGGTTGCCCGAGGCGTCGAGGCTCGCACCGAGGGCGGAGTAGTAGCGCGGCAGGGGACGGCGGCTGGAGATCTCATCGTAGAGGTCTGCGGCCTTCTCGTACTCGCCCTTGCGGAAGGCGGTCCCCGCCCTGCGTTCGTCGGGGGTGACGGCGCGGGTCATCAGGGCCGTAAGTACGGCAGCGCCGACGAGGTAAACGAGGAGGACGGGGCCGTAGTTCTCGACGGTCGCGAGGTTCATCACGAAGGGCAGCCCAGCGACGAACACGCCCGTTGAGAGGGGTGGGATCAGACGCAGGAAGAACTCCCTGTAGGCCCGCACGCGCAGCAGGTCCCTGTTCTGGCGACCGATGAGGAACGTGAAGATCGCGAGGATGACGAGCGCTCCGAGCGTCGGATAGAGGAGCTTCACGAGAGGTCCTCCAGCATCCTCTGGGCGGCCGAGCGGAAGCGGCGGGGGAGGTCCGTCTCAAGCGCCTTCTCGAGGTCCTTGACGGACCTGCCCTTCTTCCCCATCTTGTGCAGAATGAGGGCGCGGTTGAAGTAGGCGAGGCCGTACTGGGGGTCGGCTCCTATCGCCTGCGTCGAGGCTTCGACGGACTCCTCGTTGCGCTCCGCGGCCCCGAGAGCGGCTCCCAGGAAGGCCTTGTTGCGCGCGAGCGGCTTCTCGTCCGCCAGCTCTCCGTAGAGCTGTGCCGCCTGCGCGTAGTCGCCACCGCGGAAGGCCCTGCTGGCCCTGCGTTCCAGGGAGGGAACGGAGAGGAGGCTCGCGCCGATTATGACGACACCGGAGACGGCCATCCAGGCAAGGAGCGCCCATCCCTTCCCGTAGGCCTGGACTACTAGCAGGCTCGAGACCATCAGCAGCAGCGCGGCGAAGGGGAGGGCGCGACGGGCGAGGTCTCCCCAGGCCCTGGCCCTGACGAGGTCGCGGTTGGCGACGTAGATCGTCTGCCAGCTCACGAAGAGGAGCAGGAAGATCAAAACTACAGTTATCGCTCCCGAGCCCACGTTGCCTCTTAAGAGCCGACCGGCGCCGGCTCGAGACCCCTCAGCATCCCGAGCGCAGGCGTGACAAGCTTGTCGAAGTCCTCGTCCGAGAGCGCGGGCCGCGCCCCCTCAGCGGAGACGGTCTCGGAGAGCTCGATCCAGGACCTGCACCCCCCGTACTCATCTCTGTACGCAAGCTCGACGCTCTCAGGAAGCAGATACGTCCGCAGCACAAGCACCGTCAGCGGCTTCTTCGGGCGCCACTTGAAGCGGCTCTCGGCGTACTCGGGCGTCCACATGTGGTACGGGTCGAGCGCTTCAAGCTCCTCCGGCTCGGAGACCTCGTAGGCCCCGTCGACCTCGGCGAACGACGAGAACCGTAAGGGGCCTTGGTCGGTCAGGTCCGTGAGCCCTTCCATCAGGCCGCGGTACTCCTGCTTCAGTAGCTCGGGTCTCTGATGCTCGTAGCCAGGGAGGAGCAAGAAGCGCGTCCGCGGCACGGCGAAGGCCTTCTCCCTGATGCCGCCCTTCCTCACGACGAGCGCTGTCTCTCCGCGCTCCAGCGCCCTGACTGCGACAGCCCATTCCTTGAGCGCGTACCGTAGAGAATCCAAGACATCACCTCTCGTATAATGCGACCGTTGCACGTCAGATTATATGACTATATGAGGCGGGCGTAATCGCTTCGACAGGAGGCTTAACATGACGCAGCAAGAGACGCCGCACCGCGTAGAGCGAGACTCGATGGGGGAGGTCGAGGTCCCCCGCGACGCCCTCTTCGGCGCCCAGACCCGCCGCGCCTTGGACAACTTCCCCATAAGCGACCTCCGTTTCCCGAGGCGCTTTATCCAGGCTTTGGGCGCAATAAAGCTAGAGGCGGCGAACGTCAACAACGAGCTTGGGTTGATCGACGACCATCTCAAGGACGCCATCGTCGGGGCGGCTGAGGAGGTCGTCGAGGGAAGGCTCGACAACCAGTTCGTCCTCGACATCTTC
>CADDZK010000067.1 GCA_902812425.1 Actinomycetota bacterium | reverse complement strand
GTAGCTTGCGGCGCCCCTCCAGACCTTGAGGAAGGCGTCCTGGGTCAGGTCTTCGGCGTTCTGGCGATCACCCATCATGCGGTAGGCGAGGGAGTAGGCAGAGCGGCTGTGACGCTCGTAGAGTGTGCTGAAAGCCTCGGCGTCGCCCGTCTCGACGAGGGAGATCAAATCCTCGTCCGCAAGAATCAGGTACTGTCGCCCTTTGTTCGCCACACCCGGATTCTACGGTAACGACATACTCCTGGATCAGTCCGACTCCCGGACCGAGTAGACGGGCGAGTGGGAGCCGTCCTCTCCGGCGATGAACATCGTTTCGAAGGAATATTTTGTTCGATGGTCTGGGAGACCGTTATGCCTGATTTTGCAGGGAAAACGAAGGTGCATCTGGCCGGAAAACGTACATCGGTGGGTGTGATCCAGGTTCTCGCGGGGCTCGTAGGGCGCATTGGAAGGTACCGGCGAACGCCCTAATTCGGGCTGAGAGAGGGAGGAAGTGTAGATGAGTACGGTAGAGAGCCGCGCCCCGGTCGGGCTGGACCGGGAGGAGACGTCGCGGCGGAACTTCCTGAAGACGGCGGCGTGGACGGGGGCCGCGCTCTCCGCTATGGGCATAGGCGGCTTCGGCGTCGCCGTCCGCAGGGCGGAGGCGCAGGGGGAGTACAAGAGCTACTGGGGACTGGGTGACGCCGCGATACTGCAGTTCGCCTACCAGCTCGAGCTCTTGGAGGGTACGTTCTATGACGAGGGCGTCAATGCGGGGCTCTTCAAAGACGCCTTCCTCGCGCAGATAGCCGCGATCCGCGACCATGAGATGGCCCACGCCGACGCGATAGCGAAGACCCTGGGACAGCTCGGGACCGAGGTTCCTGCGACGCCTCAGTTCACCTTCCCGAACGGATCGTTCGGTGATGCGGCGACTTTCCTGAAGCTCGCTGCGACCTTCGAGCCTGTGGGCATCGGCGCCTACCAGGGAGCGGCGCCTGCGCTGGAGAGCAAGGACATCCTGGCCGCGGCGATCTCGATCCACAACGCCGAGTGCCAGCACAGGTGCGCGATCAACATACTGAACCTGGTCAACCCGCCGAACGACCTGGCCTTCGAGGAGGCGCTGCCCCTGCAGAAGGTACAGGCTGCCGTGAAACCGTTCGGCATCACCGGTTAGGGAGGAGATAGCTAGCTCATGGAGAACCACACGATAAACGTACCGGGTGCGGAGGAGTTCGCCCGGCCCCGGACTAGGAGGGACTTCTTCAAGATCCTGGCGGTGGCGGGCGCGGGGGCGACCGCAGCCTCGATGCTTGTGTCCGGCAAGGCCTCCGCGCAGACCAACGACGTGGACATCGCGAACTTCGCCCTCTCCCTCGAATACCTTGAGGCGGACTTCTACGCCAGGGCGCTCGACGCAGGCGTCCTCTCCGGAGACGCTCTCGGCGTGGTCAAGAACCTCGCCGACCACGAGTCGCAGCACGTCAGCGCGATAACCGACTTGCTCAATAGCGCGGGGGCGACCCCGGTGTCGAAGCCGACCTTCATCTACCCGGCCGACGCGTTCTCGAACCAGGCCTCCATACTGAACCTGGCCGCGACCTTCGAGCCTGTCGGTGTGGGCGCCTACCTGGGCGCTGCGCCCCTGATCTCCAGCCCCGACATCCTGGCCGCTGCGGGCAGCATCGCCGGGGTCGAGGGCGAGCACGTCGTTGCCGTCAACTGGCTGCTCGGCGTGGTGCCTTATGCCGGCGAGGCCTTCCCCGAGGCGATGACCCTGGACGAGGTCTCGGCGGCGGTCGCGCCGTTCCTTGGCGGGAAGATGCTGAGCACGGGCGGCCCCAAGCTCTCCCAGGCGGAAGCGTACCGGCTGGGGCACGTCTAGCCCGAACAGTTTGAATCAACGTCTCTTATGGCCGAGCGGGGCGACGACCGCCCCGCTCTTGCTCGTCTTGCTTGCGCTGGTGGCTTGCGCTGGCCCGCCAGCAACCGCCAACGCGGAGCACGGCCACACGCTATCGGGTGTCCAGGAACGCTCGGCTCAAAGCGAGAACGCACCGGAGGTGACGGCGTCTGGAGCGCGTTCGGGATCCGGGGAGAAGACGGACGCCGACTCGGGGACGACCGTACGGGCGGTTCTCCCGAAAGACGTACTCTCTGAGAAGGACCTCGAGGCCCCTCCGCCGAAGTACGAGGATTTCTACAAGGAGGAATCATCTGCTGGCACGGCGGAGGCCTCAGGCTCTACCGCGGGGGCCATGCCGGCCGTCAAGCCTTTCAACTTAGGGAGGGACCCGGGGGGACCGGACGACAAGACCCTCTACCTGACCGTCCCGAAGCTTGGCCTCCAGGACGTGGCCGTCTACAACTCGGTCTCGGACGAGAAGCTCAAGGAGTCTACCGTCCACATCCCGGCCACGGGTTTCCCTTGGCAGAAGGGGGCGAATACCTATATAGCTGGTCATCGTCTCGGGTACGAGGGTACGAACTCCTACCTCGTCTTCTACTACCTCGATCAACTGGTGGAGGGCGATGAGGTTCTGCTCAAGGACTCGGCCGGGACCACGTACACCTACCGCGTAACGAAGCAGATGGTCGTAGACCCCGACAACGTCGAGGTGATGGACGCGGTGGAGGGCAAGTCGGTCGTCTCGCTCCAGACCTGTACGCTGCCGAATTACAAACAGCGCCTGATCGTCCGTGGCGAGCTGGTGGATAAGAGCGTCTGAGCCTACCGTGCTAAGATCTCGCAGGGACGAAACAGAGCCCCGCGGATCAAACCTCGAATCTGGCGAAGGACGAATCTTGCGGCTGAGTGTCCTTTCGAGCGGTAGCTCGGGCAACGCGACCTACATGGAGACGGACTCCGGCGGCCTGCTGGTGGACGCCGGTCTCGCGCGACGGCGCATAGAGACCCTCCTCGCCCGTATCGGCCGCAGCCTGACCGACGTAGAGGCCGTCCTCCTGACTCACGGACACGCCGACCACACCTGCGGCGTCCGCTCCCTCGTACGCGACTGCGGGATCGAGGTCTTCGCCGCGCCCGGCGTCGGCGATTCCTTCGGCGCCAATACGATCTCCCCTGGCGAGGCCTTCGGTATCGGCGGCCTCACGGCGACCTTCTTCGAGGTCCCGCACGACTCGTTGACCTACGGGGTCCGCGTGTCAGGTGGCGGGAGCACCGTTGCGATGGCGACGGACCTCGGGGAGGCCGGCGTTGAGGTGCTGCGGTATATGCGCGGGGCCGATGCGGCCGTTCTGGAGGCGAACCACGACCCCGACTGGCTCAGACGAGGTCCCTACTCGGCGAGCCTGAAGCGCAGGATCTCCTCGAAGCGCGGTCACCTCTCGAACCGCCAGGCGGCAGAGGCCGCCGTGGCGCTGGCCCCGCACGGGCTCAAGGACCTCGTCCTCGCCCACCTCTCGAAGACAAACAACTCCCCGATGCGGGCCTGTGGCACCGTGCAGGGGGCGCTCAGGGAGGCCGGTCACGGCGGCGTCAGGGTCAGGGCGGCGATCGCGGGCCATCCCACGCCCTGGATCGAAGCTGGAACGCCGCTGCCCGTCTCCGAGCACGTCTACCGTTATGGCGAGCTTGGCGCCGCAGGACAGCTATTCGGCATCGAATGATCCGTCGCTGCACCCTGGTCTGTGTCGGGAAGCTGAAAGGATGGGCAGCCGAAGGCTCGGAGGACTACGTAAAGCGGCTGCGCCGTTACTTCTCTATCGAAATCACCGAGGTAGCCGAGGAAGACATGAACCGCCGCTCCCGCGAGGAGGTGCTCGCAGCTGAAGGTGAGCGCATCCTCAAGCGTCTTCCCGCTGAAGCGTACGTAGTCTGCCTCGACCGAGAGAGGGGGAAGGAACACCCCTCGGAAGGACTCGCCAGGAGGCTGGAAGCGCTCGGTGTCTCGGGCCGGAGTCACGTCGCGTTGGTGATCGGGGGTCCGCTCGGCCTCTCTTCCGAAGTGTTGCAAAGAGCAGACGAACTCTGGTCCTTCGGCGAGGTCACACTCCCTCACGCCCTCGCCAGGGTCGTCCTCCTCGAACAGCTCTACCGCGCCGTCAAGATAGAGCGCGGCGAGAAGTATCACTGGTAGCTTCGCTCCGCAGCCAGTCAGCATTTCAGCTTGTCAGCACGCTCAGCCTTTTAAGCCTTCGCTTTCAGCCTTTCCTCGAACGGTCTCGCCTACTTTCGCACGGCCAGACCCCCTGCAGGAGTTACCCCACTCGAGCGGCAGTCACTCTAGTCAACACCCTTGCTGACATGCTGAGAAGCTGACAAGCGGAGGCCGCAGGCTGTAGCGTGCTGAGGAGCCGCCAAAGGCGGCGTGCTGACTGGCTGAAGTGCTAACATACACATATATATATGCGCGTGCAGGTAGACAGGTTCGAGGACAACGGTTGGGCCGTGCTGTTGCCCTACCCGGATGGGAGAAGGAGCTTCGACGTGCCGCGCGAGCTGTTGCCTGAAGAGGTCTCTGCGGGGGATGTCTTCGAGGTCCGCTTCGAGTACGACAGGGAGGAGACGCTGCGGATCGCCGAAGAGAACCGGCGGCTACTCGACGAGCTTCTCGGGGGTGAGGAGTGAGCTTCGAGGAGCGCCTGGCCGATGCGGTGCGGGAGGCCGTTCACAAGGCTTACGGAATCGAGCTCGACGGCATCCACGTCGAGCGGCCGAACGACCCGAGCCACGGCGACTTCGCGACGAACGTAGCGCTGGCCAACGCCAGGGTGCTGCGGCGGAACCCGAGGGAGGTCGCTGAGAACCTCGTCGGGGCGCTGGAGGCGCCATTCGTACGTGAGGCCAAGGTCGCCGGACCGGGCTTCGTCAACTTCTGGCTGTCTTCGGAGGCGCTTTGGGGTGAGATCCGAGCGCTGCTCCGCCATGGTGATCGGTACGGGTGGAACGAGCCGTCAGGAGAACCTGTCCTGCTCGAGTTCGTGAGCGCGAACCCGACGGGGCCGATGACGGTGGCGCACGGCCGGCACGCGGCCTACGGCGATTCGTTGGCCCGGATCATGGATGCCGCTGGCAGGAACGTCTCGACGGAGTACTACTTCAACGACGGCGGAAATCAGGTAAGGCTCTTCGGTGAGTCGGTCGCCGTGCGCTATGCCGCGCTCTTCGGGGAGGAGTGGCCCGTCTCTGACCCTGACGCGCTCTACAAGGGAGACTACACCGAGGAGATAGCCCGCGATCTCGCAGCGGAGCACGACCGCCAGCTTCTGGAACTGGAGCGGGATGAGGCTCTGCGGGAGATCACCGCATTCGCGACCCGCTGGTGCATGGACGACATCAAGCGCACCCTTGGCCGGGCCAGGGTCAGCTTCGACAGCTTCTTCAACGAGAAGAGCGTCTACGAGTCCGGAGCGATTGAGGAGATCGTGAGGGAGCTTGAGGAGAGCGGCACCGTATATGAGAGCGAGGGCGCCCTGTGGCTGGCGACGTCGAAGTTCGGTGACGACAAGGACAGGGTGCTGGTAAAGAGCGATGGCACGTACACGTATATGGGGCCGGATCTCGTCTACCACCGCGACAAGTGGGACCGCGGTTTCAGGACGGCGGTGAACGTGCTGGGGGCTGACCACGCGGGCTACCCGCCGCGCCTCAGGGCCGGCCTCGTGGCGCTCGGGCTGCCCCGCGACTTCCTCGACGTCGAGCTGGTCAGGCTCGTCAAGCTCGTGCGCGAGGGCGAGCAGGTCAAGTTCAGCAAGCGGGCTGGCAACATCGTTGCCTTCGACGAGCTGCTCGACGAGGTTGGGGAGGACGTTGCGCGCTACTTCTACGTGCGCTCCTCGCACAAGACCGAGATGAACTTCGACCTCGACCTCGCGATTCGCCAGTCCGACGAGAACCCCGTGTTCTACGTCCAGTACGCCCACGCACGTATATCGAGCATCTTCGAGCGGGCTGGCACGACCCCCGAGCACCTCGCCCCTCCCGGAGAGCTCGCGCCCGAGGAGCGTCTGCTCGTGCTGGAGCTGCTCGACTTCCCGCGCGTGATCGATAACGCCGCCGCCCGGCGCGAGGTACATCCGATCCCAACCTACCTCGAAACCCTCGCCACGCGTTTCCACCAGTTCTATACGGTTCACCGCGTCCTGGTCGACGACGCCGACGTGCGCGAGAGGCGCCTCGCCCTGTGCGCCGCCACGAAGGCGGTGCTGCGCAGCGGCCTCGACCTGCTCGGGGTGAACGCTCCAGAGAAGATGTAAGGAGACGTGCCGCCGGAGGGCGGCTAACAAGTCAAAGGATGCGCGGGGAGAGACGGTGAGCGAGGAGATTCGCGAGGGAGAGATCCGCATCCTTACCTATCTTGCCCCGAGCATCCCGAGGGAGCTCTTCGAGGCGTTGGCCGAACACGTACAGAGGGCGCTCCGAGGTGTGACGGTCTCGCTGCAGGTAGAGACGCGCTACTCGGGGCCTCGGAAGGGGGCCGAAGACCCGTTCTCGAAGGGCGAAGCCGACCTCGGGTTTATGTGTGCGCCATCGTTCATCTGGCTGCGCGAGCTACGTCCGCCGCCGGTCGAGCTGCTCGGTGCGGCGCCCGTCTTCGAGGACGAGAGGAATCCGGGGAAGCCCGTCTACTTCTGCGACGTCGTGGTGCGCAGGGACGGTCCGCATCGCACTTTCTCCGACCTCAAGGGAGGCTCATGGGCGTATAACGACGCTTGCTCCCTGAGCGGCTACTACAGCTTGCTGAAGAAGCTCACGGAGTCGGGTGCGGACGGGCGTTTCTTCGATGACGTATTCTGCTCGGGGTCTCATCTGAACTCCATAGAGGCGGTCGCTAGCGGTGAGGCAGACGCTGCGGCCATCGACTCCAACGTCTTGAGGATCCGGCTCAAAGAAACACCCGCGCTCCGCGAGAGGTTGCGCGTGATCGAGTTCTGGGGACCTTTCCCGATACAGCCCGTCGTGGTCCGCTCCACGCTGCACGCAGAGCAGAAGCAACGACTGCGCGCCGCCCTCCTCTCGACCGAGGAGGACCCTGGTACGCGGTCCATCCTCAACAGGTTCGGCCTCAGACGATTCGTCCCCGTGAGACGAGAAGACTACGCTCCGGATGAGCTCGCTATCGACCCTCTGGAAGAGACAGCGCGGTCCCTAACTCCTTGAGATCCACGGGGCGTGCGGGGGGCGACTCCATATTGCCGGGTCGGGCGGTATCGGAGGACGCTCTGCTATACTTTTCGTGGTATTTCTGGTGACTGGAATCGGGGATCGAATGAGCACGCGGGGCAGGATGGTCATCTGTCAGATCAGCGACATCCACTGCGGCAGTCCCTACTTCATCCCGGATCTTTTGGAGCGTTCGATCCTCGAGGTGAACGACATGGACCCCACTGCGGTGGTGGTCTCCGGTGACCTTACCAACGCGGGGTACAGGCAGGAGTTCGAGATCGCCGCGGAGTACATCCAGCGCATCCAGTGCGAGCGGGTCATGGTGATCCCCGGCAACCACGATTCGCGCAACGTCGGATACATACACTTCGAGCGGCTCTTCGGGGAGAGGTACTCATGTCTGGACTTCGAGGAGGCCGTGATGGTCGCCGTCGACTCGTCCGAGCCCGACCTCGATGACGGCCGGGTCGGACGCGAGCACTACGATTTCATCCACGAGACCTTCGCCAGGGCCGGAGATAAGCTCAAGATCTTCGTCATCCACCACCACCTCATCCCGATCCCCGGCACGGGCCGCGAGAGGAACATCATCTACGATGCCGGGGACGTGCTCGAGTTGTTGGCCGACACGAAGGTAGATCTCGTCCTCTCAGGGCACAAGCACGTGCCTTACTCGTGGCGCCTCGAGGACATGTTCATCGTCAACGCGGGGACCGCCTCGACGACGCGCCTGCGGGGCAACACGCGCCCCTGCTACAACGTCATAGAGATCGAGAACGGGCGTGTGAGGGTCTTCCGCAAGTATCCTTTCAAGGACAGGGAGCTGATCGTGGACTTCGACGCGGCGACCCACCAGTATCGGCACTACGAGGAGAGCCAAGCCGACGGCAGGGCCGCGGAGCGAGCAGCGGAGCGCCCCGAGCCCCGAACGATGAGCTAGGACTCCGTGCGGGCGCTGTTCCTGATCGACGGCGAGCACTATCCTCCCGTCGTCCTCGACGCGATGCAAAGCGTACAAAGCTTCCTGGAGGCCGAAGGCGTGGCCGCGGCCTTCCTCGGCGGCACCGAGAAGATCAAGGCGGGTACGGACTACGGCGTTCCTCTGGTTACTGACAGGGACCCCGTCTCCACGGTAGAGAGGGCGCTCGTCGAGTACGAGGTCGACGTGGTCGTCGACCTCTCCGACGAGCCCGTGATCGGCTACAGGGAGAGGATGAGGATCGCCTCTCTCGCCCTCTACGCGGGGGCGCGCTACCTCGGCAGCGACTTCGAGCTGAGGCCGCCGGATCTTCGCCCCGTCTCGACCAAGCCTTCGCTGGCGGTGATCGGGACTGGCAAGAGGGTCGGGAAGACGGCCATCTCCGGCTACCTCGCGCGTCTCCTGGCTAATGAGGGCTTCGATCCCGGCGTGGTCTCGATGGGACGCGGCGGGCCTCCGCACCCCGAGGTCATCGAGGGACACAGGCTGGAGGTCGGGAGCGAGTATCTCCTCGAAGCCCTCGAACGCGGGGCGCACGCGGCGAGCGACTACTACGAGACGGCGGCCCTGAGCAGGGTCACCACCGTCGGATGCCGCAGGTGCGGCGGCGGCCTCGCGGGGGAGCCCTTCGTCTCCAACGTAATCGAAGGGGCCGAGATCGCCAACCGCCTCGACACCCGTGTCACGGTCTTCGACGGCTCGGGGGCGGCGATGCCTCCCGTCGAGGTCGAGAGGCGCGTGCTCGTAGCCGGGGCCCACCAGGCCCCCGAGTACATCGTCGGCTTTCTCGGCACCTACCGTCTGCTGCTCGCCGATCTTTTGCTCCTCACCATGAGTGAGGAGCCGATGGCCGACCGTCAGAAGGTCGAGGATCTTGTGAGTGCGCTGCGCGAAGTTCGGCCTGATCTCACCGTCATCCCGACCGTGTTCAGGCCGCGGCCTGTCGGGGAGGTCGAGGGGATGCGGGTAGGCTACGTCTCTACGGCGCCTCCCGCAGTGCTCGACAAGCTCGCCGGACACCTGGAGGAGAGGTATCGTTGCGAGGTGGTCGCGAGCTCTGGGAACCTCTCGGACAGGAAGCGTCTGGCTGCCGATCTCGACGGTATGCCTGGGGTCGAGGCGTATCTCACTGAGATAAAGGCTGCGGCGGTGGACGTCGTTACGCGGCGAGGCTCAGAGGAGGGGAAGCCCGTCATCTACTGCGACAACGACCCCGTAGGGGACGGGCTGGACGCGGAGCTTCTCAGGCTCGCGCGGGAGGCGGTGGCCGAGAGGGCGCCGTGAGCTGGTAGTCGACAAGAGGCTGGTGGTGTATAATTACGGGGTCAGATACGCTGGTTCCTGATCGGGACCAATCCGCACGTTTCGACGCAGACCCAGAGCTATGGAGCACTCCGTGGCGCGCGGTCTATTCTGATGGGTATGGGAGGTCTGGTGAGAGCCCATTAACGTTACCGATCCCCACTCGGGGTCCATAGCTTCGGCTGCTGTTGAGTTCGCCGCCGTAACCGAGCGGGTCGCGCTCAAAGTCGCACGCCTCGAAGGTTCTGGAGACTCGGAGCGAGCCTACACGCTCGCCACGGAGGCTTTCCGAGAGGAACTGCAGAAGGTCCCTGTCTCGGGCACGGTTACGGTATTGCGCGAGCAGCGCCTGGACGAGAAGGGGAGGGTCAGGGCGCCAAAGAGCCATCCAGGGATAGTCAGCCCGGAGGATACGCTCGGAACCGGCGGGACTGAGGCTGATCTTGCGGTCGAGCCCATTGAGGGTCTGCAGTTGCTCGTAAAGGGGCAGGAAGGTTCCATCTCCGCGGTCGCCGCGGCCCCGAGGGGGAGCATGCTCAGGACGCCCGACATGTACATGAGCAAGCTCATCGTCGGCCCGGGAGCCAGGGGCAGTATAGATATAGATGCGCCCGTCTCGGAGAACATAGACGCGATAGCCGCAGCTCTCGGCCGCAAGATGTCGGAGATCACCGTCGCCGTGCTCGACCGCGACAGGCACGAGAGCCTCATCACGGAGATCCGCAGGACAGGAGCGCGCATCCAGATACGCCCGGAGGGCGACCTCACCCCGGCTATAGCCGTGGGGATGCGCGGGGCCGACCTGCACGCGATCATCGGCATAGGAGGCGCCCCCGAGGGCATACTCGCCGCGGCAGTCATGAAGTGTCTCGGCGGGGAGATGCAGGCCAGGATGTGGCCCACGCAGCGCTCGCAGGTCGAGAGACTCGAAGAGTACGGCTTCGGTGATCCAGAGCGCAAGCTCACGCTGGACGACCTGATCGAAGGTTCCGACGTGGTCTTCGCGGCGACGGGTATAACACCGGGCGAGACCTTGAACGGGGTCAGGTACTTCAGGGGCGGCGCGCGGACGCACACGGTCGTCATGTCGACCGAGCCCCGTGTGGTAAGATTCATGGACACCATCCACGCCCTAGAGCCCGAAGCCGGGCGGCGGGGCTTCCAGCTTTGACAAACTCGCGAAGAAATCAGATGAAAGACATTTTCCGCATCGCATACAGGAAAGGTGGAGTAGCAACATGACCGAACTATCGACCCTGGAGCGCAAGCGCCTGAGTGACCTGCACCAGATCGCCTCGCAGCTGGGCATCAAGCAGTACCGCAAGTACCGCAAGCCCGAGCTGGCGGAGATGATCTACAAGGTCGCCACGGAACAGGCTGCGACCCAGCAGAACAATACGACCAATGGCGGCGCCGTCGCGACCGAGACCGTCACCCCTGAAGCCCCGGCGACGACCGACGGGTCCAACGGTGCGCCGGAGGCGCCCGTCACCGCCGCGCCCGTCGACGGCTTCGGCGAGGCGGACACGAACCTCGCCACCACCGAACAGGTCGAGCACCAGCGCCAGGAGCGGGGCCGGGGGCGGGGCGACCGTCAGGACCGCAGGCAGGAGCATCGCGGCGGAAGGACCGACAGGGATGGCAGAGGCGGCGAGGAGAACGTGCAGAGCGGCATCCTCGACGTTCTGCCTGACGGCTTCGGCTTCCTCAGGACGGGGGGCTACAGCCAGAGCAAGGGCGACGTCTACGTCTCGACCAGCCAGATCAAACGCTTCAACCTCAGGCGCGGGGACTACATCACGGGTCAGATCCGGCCGGCCCGCGAGGGTGAGAAGTACCCGGCGATGGTGCGCATCGAGACGGTTAACGACCAGGAGCCCCAGAAGGGTCGCTGGCGCCCGAACTTCGACGACCTGACGCCGCTGTATCCGATGGAGCGGCTGCGCCTGGAGTGGAAGCCGAACGACATCGCCCCACGTGTCATAGACCTCGTCGCACCGATTGGTAAGGGCCAGCGCGGCATGGTAGTCTCGCCGCCGAAGGCGGGCAAGACGACTATCCTCAAGCAGATAGCCCAGTCCATCGCTGCGAACTATCCTGAGACCAAGCTCTTCGTCGTGCTCGCCGACGAGCGCCCCGAGGAGGTCACGGACTGGCAGCGCAGCGTCGAGGAGGCCGAAGTCGTAGCCTCGACCTTCGACCAGCCCGCGGACAACCACATCGCCGTCGCCGAGCTCGTACTGGAACGCGTCAAGCGCCTGGTCGAGGAGGGTGAGGACGTGGTCGTCCTGCTCGACGGCATAACCAGGCTCTCTCGCGCCTACAACCTCGCCGCCCCGGCCTCAGGGCGAATCCTCTCCGGTGGCGTCGACTCCGCGGCTCTGTATCCGCCCAAGAAGTTCTTCGGGGCTGCGCGCAACATAGAGAACGGCGGTTCTCTCACGATACTCGCTACCGCACTCGTCGAGACAGGCAGCAGGATGGACGAGGTCATCTTCGAGGAGTTCAAGGGCACCGGCAACATGGAGCTCAGGCTCGACAGGAAGCTTGCGAACCGCAGGATCTACCCCGCCATCAACATCGAGGACTCCTCGACGCGCAAGGAGGAGCTGCTCATGGAGCCTGCCGAGGCCCAGCGCGTCTGGCAGGTGAGGAGCATCCTCAACGCCCTCGACACGGGGCAGAAGATAGAGCTCCTGATCCAGAAGCTCAAGGAGACCCGCACGAACTCCGAGTTCCTGCGCGAGCTCCAGCGCGTCCGCGGTTAATAGATAGGGCGGGTGCGGTTCGCCCGTCTCTTCTTTACAGAAGTAATAAACTATAGAGAGGTATCTAAGAGACGGAGGTATAAGAAATGAAGACTGGCATACATCCCGAGTACACGAAGACGCTGGTGCGCTGCATGTGCGGCAACGAGTTCGAGACGCGCTCGACGGCGGGGGACACGATCACCGTCGACCTCTGCTCCGAGTGCCATCCGTTCTATACGGGCAAGCAGCGCATAGTGGACACGGGCGGCAGGGTGCAGCGGTTCCAGAACCGCCGCCAGGCTCGCCAGAACAGGTCGTAAGGCCATATCGCCGTGAGGGTCGGCGGACAGGCCATAATGGAGGGCGTGCTGATGCGCTCCCCCAATTTCTGGGGGATGGCCGTCCGCACGCCTTCGGGGGACATGGACCTGCGGGCGGAGCGCTTCCGTTCTATTACCCGCAGGAGCAAGCTCTTCCGCCTCCCAATAATCAGGGGTGCTCTCTCTTTGGGAGAGACGCTGTGGCTCGGCATGAAGGCGCTGACCCTCTCGACGAACATCGCGCTGGGTGAGGAGCAGGAGCTCTCCAAAAAGGAGATAGCGGGCACGCTCCTCTTCGCGCTCGTGCTCGGCTTCGGGCTCTTTTTGCTCGCGCCCGTCCTCGGAACCAAGGGGCTCGGCTCCCTGCTCGGCGGAAGCATCGAGAACCCCATCCTCTTCAACCTCGTCGAGGGGTTCATAAGGATCGCGATCTTTATCGTATATCTGCTCGGGATTACCTTGATCAGCAAGGACATCAAGCGCTTTTTCGCCTACCACGGCGCCGAGCACAAGGCGATAAAGGTCTACGAGCGGGGCGAGGAACTGGTGCCTAAGAACGCGCGCAAGCTGGATACGAGCCACGTGCGCTGCGGGACGAGCTTTATCCTCTACGTGCTCGTGCTCTCTATCCTGGTGTTCTCCTTACTCGGGGTACAGGGATGGCTGTACATGCTGGCTAGCCGCGTCATCGTCATCCCGCTCGTTGCAGGGATAGCGTTCGAGTTCATCATGTGGAGCGCGCGCCACCAGGACAGCGCGCTGGTACGGGCGCTCGTCTGGCCTGGGTTGCAGCTGCAGAAGCTCACGACGAGGGAGCCTTCCGACGACATGGTCGAGGTCGCGATGGCCTCTCTCGGGAAGGTTCTCTCGATGGAGAAAGAAGCAGAGATCGAGCCCAACGAGGCTACGAACAAACTGGTGATTTGAATTGGATAGTCAGGTACTCAAGCTGGCCGAGGAGACGCTCGGCCGCTACGACGCGTTAACGCAAGAGCTCTCGGACCCGAACATCTATAGCGACCAGCGGCGCTACGCCGAGGTCGCCAAGGAGCACGCGCGCATGCGGCGCGGGGCCGAGATGTCCAGGGAATTGCTCGAAGCCGTCGAGGCCGAGCGCGACGCGCGCGAGCTTATCCCCCAGGCCGAAAACGCGGAGGAGCGCGAGTTCTTCACTGCTGAGGCGAGGGAGGCGGAGGAGCGAATAGACGAGCTCTCCGAGCGCATCAGGACAGAGCTCATCGACCGTGACCCGAACGACGACAAGGATGTGATCATCGAGATCCGGGCCGGCGCCGGCGGCGACGAGGCGGCCCTCTTCGCCGGAGAGCTGCACGACATGTACACCCGCTACGCAGACCGCCTCGGCTTCAAGCACCGCACCCTCTCGTCGAGCCCCGCCGAGGTCGGCGGCTACAAAGAGGTCGCCATCGAGATCAGCGGCGACAGGGCGTACTCGATCTTCAAGCACGAGGGTGGGACACACCGGGTCCAGCGGGTACCGAAGACCGAGAGCCAGGGCCGCATCCATACC
>CADDZK010000066.1 GCA_902812425.1 Actinomycetota bacterium | reverse complement strand
GGCCACGGCTGCGCCGCCGCTCAAAAGGAGGAAGCCTCCGCGTCCGACCGAGATGCCATCCTCGGAGCCGGCTTCCCTCGACCTCACGACCGGCGAGAGCGCGCTGCCCGTCTCCCCCGCCGCGGCAGCCGCGGGCTCCGCCGTGGTACGGAACCCCGAGGCGCGCACCAGAGACTCCGTGACGGCGGCACCCGCGAGAAGGGCGCCGACTATGGTAATCGCGGTCGGCAGCGCGGCGACGAACGGGTCGGCCAAGGCTGCTGCGATGGCGACGATGGCGAGGACGGCCACGCCGGCGAACGCCAGGGAGGGGCGCCTCACGGCGAGGTTGCCGAGGACGAAGGTGATAACTATGGTGCCGATGAGCACCGTCGTGATCAGCGTTGGTATGTCCGCCTTGCCGAGGAACTCGATCCCTTTAGTTACGAGCCCGCCGGGCGTCAACTCCACTATCCGCTGGGCTATCGACACGAGGACAGAAGGGACGGGGTCGTAGAGGCCGTGCACCAGCTCCGTGATCCCGAACGCGACTACGGCGCCCACGACGCCAGCGATCCCCGCCCTCGTCCTGCTCTCCGCTCCCGTTTTCTTGCCCATGCCGGTGCTACCTCTCGCTTCCGGACTCTTCCTCTAAGAGTCTAAACCGTGGATCATCGTCTGAACCTCGTAGATCCTTACAAATACATTACGAATCCTTTGTGCGGACCGGATCATCGCCCGACTTGACACGCCCGCTCTTTGGCGCTACAACGCTCTTTACAGGCGACGACGGGAATGAGTAGGGTCGCAGAACCCCGTCAGAGCGAGCCGGGGACGGTGGAAGCCCGGCGCGGGACGCGGCCCGAACATCCTCCCCGAGCCGCCGGCCGAAAGCGGAAGGCAAACAGATCCTCGTCCTAGACGTTAGTAGGACCGGCCGGGTAAGCCCGTTATAGCGAGCGCGTTCCGGGAGACCGCGACGCCGTCGAGAGGCTTGGGCCGTGAGGCCCTGGCAAGTAGGGTGGTACCGCGAGAGCCCTTTGCAGGCTCCCGTCCCTACGGTGGAGTGACGCTCCGCCCGAGGGGCGGGAGCTTTTGTATGAGGAGGTTCGCGTAGCGTGAAGTTCGATAAGGTAAGCCCGCAGGTAGACTTTCCGAGGCTGGAGGAGGGGATCCTCGGCCTCTGGGAGAGAACGGACGCCTTTCAGAAGTCCGTAGAGCAAAGGCCCGAGGATAGGCCCTTCGTCTTCTACGAAGGACCGCCGACGGCCAACGGGAGGCCGGGGTTCCACCACGCGCTCGCGAGATCCTTCAAGGACCTCATACCACGCTACAAGACCATGCAGGGCTACCGCGTCGAGCGCAAGGGCGGCTGGGACACCCACGGTTTGCCGGTCGAGATTCAGGTAGAGAAAGAGCTCGGACTGAATGGGAAAGCCGACATAGAGCGCTACGGCGTCGAGGAATTCAACCGCCTCTGCCGCGAGTCCGTCTTCCGCTACGTGGAGGACTGGCAAAAGATGAGCGAGCGTCTCGGCTTCTGGGTGGATATGGACGATCCCTACCGGACGCTCGACAACTCCTACATCGAGAGCGTGTGGTGGGCCCTGAAGTCCCTCTACGAAAAGGACCTCCTCTACGAAGGTTTCAAGGTGAGCCCCCACTGCCCGCGCGACCAGACCTCCCTCTCTTCGGCAGAGGTCGCCCTCGGCTACCAGCAGTACCCGGATCCAGTGGTCGACCCCAGCGTCTACGTGAGGCTCCCGCTCGAGGACGAAGAGAACACGAGCCTCCTCATCTGGACCACGACCCCGTGGACCCTCGTCTCGAACGCCGCCGTCGCCGTGGGCCCCGAAGTTGTATACGCGACCGTCGAGGTGGAAGGCGAGCGTTTGATCCTGGCCGAAGAGTTGCTCCAGCAGGTTCTTGGCGAGGGCGGCTACGTAGTGCTCTCCAGGGCGAAGGGTAGCGACCTCGAAGGCAGAAGATACCGTCGGCCCTTCGATTACGTGCCGGTGGCGGAGACCGAGAACCTCTGGACCGTCGTCCTCGGAGATCACGTGACGACTACGGAAGGAACCGGTCTGGTACATACCGCGCCTGCATACGGCGAGGAAGACGCCCGCATAGGCCGCGGGTACGATCTGCCCACGATCCACCCCGTCAGGACCGACGGCACCTTCGACGAGCGGGTCGGGCCTTTCGCCGACCAGTTCGTCAAGGATGCGGACGCGAGGCTCATAGAAGAGTTGAGAGACGAAGGCCTACTTTTCAGGGCCGAGGAGCTGGAGCACGCGTACCCGCACTGCTGGCGGTGCGGTACGCCCCTGCTCTACTACGCGAAGGAGGCGTGGTACGGGCGGACGACCGCCGTGCTCGACAGGCTCCTCTCTGAGAACGAGGAGATCAACTGGGTCCCCGAGCATATAAAGTGGGGCCGCTTCGGGGACTGGCTCAAGAACAACATAGACTGGGCCTTAAGCCGCGAGCGCTACTGGGGCACGCCACTGCCTATGTGGCGCACGGAGTCGGGCGACACGGTAGTGATCGGGGGCGTCGATGAGCTGAAGGAGCTCGCCATAGACCCCGTCCCCGATGATCTGCACAGGCCTTACATAGACAGGGTGCGCATCAGGCACCCCGAGACCGGCGAGGAGGCAACCCGCGTCCCCGAGGTCCTCGACGTGTGGTTCGACTCGGGGAGCATGCCTTTCGCCCAATGGGGATACCCGCACGGCGAGGCCAGCGAGGGGCGCTTTGAGCGGCAGTTCCCCGCCGACTACATCTGCGAGGCCGTCGACCAGACGCGGGGCTGGTTCTACTCGCTGCTCGCCGTCTCGACGATGCTCTTCGGCAAGAGCTCGTACAAAAACTGTCTCGTCCTCGGGCACATACTGGATGCAGAGGGCAAGAAGATGAGCAAATCCTTAGGCAACGTAATAGACCCGTGGGACGTCTTCGAGAAGCAGGGCGCAGACGCCCTGCGCTGGGCGCTCTATACAGCCACGAGCCCCGGAAACACGCGGCGCTTTTCGAGGGATCAGGTCGATGAGGCCGTCCGCAAGTACCTCCTCACCCTCTGGAACACCTACTCCTTCTTCGTGACCTACGCCCGCATAGACGGCTTCGATCCGAAGGCAGACTACGTCGAGCCCGAGGAGCGCACCCTGATGGACCGCTGGGCCCTCAGCGAGATGCAGCTCACGATAAAGACCGTTACCGAGAGGCTCGACGCCTACGACGTGACGGCGGCCGGGAGGGCCATCGGGGAGTTCGTAGACGAGCTCTCCAACTGGTACGTCAGGCGTAGCCGCAGGCGCTTCTGGAAGGGAGAGGACGACCAGGACAAGAAGGCCGCCCACTCGACCCTCTACGAGTGCCTGGTGACCGTCACCAAGCTCACGGCCCCGTTCACCCCGTTCGTCGCCGAAGCCCTCTATCAGAATCTCGTGGTGAACGTAGACGAAGCGGCCCCCGAGAGCGTGCACCTCGCCGACTGGCCGGAGTACGCAGAAGAGCTGGTAGACAAGGACCTCTCGGAGCGGATGTCCGCGGCCAGGCGCGTTGTCGGCCTCGGGCGCGCTGCGCGCAACGCCGCCGCCATAAAGACCCGCCAGCCCTTGAGGGAGGTCGTCGTCGTCGACGAAGCCTCGGACGGCTCGCGGATCATGGAAGGCGTGCAGAGCCTTAAAGAGATCGTGCTCGACGAGCTCAACGTCAAGGAGCTCGCCTTCGGGGAGCCTGAGGACGTCGTCGCCTACGACCTCAAGCCTGATCTCTCGGCAGTGGGGCCGAGGTACGGGAGGCTCGTCCCTGGCCTAAGGTCAGCCCTCGCCGAGGCGCCGCCCGAGGTCGGAGCCCGCGCCGCCGCAGGGGAGAGCGTCTCCGTGAGCGTGGACGGCGAGGAGATAGAGCTCTCCCCCGAAGAGTTGCTCGTTGAGCCCACGCAGAGGGAGGGTTACGTACTCGAGCGTGAGGGCGGCCTCTCGGTAGCCCTTCGCACGGAGCTCGACGCCGAGCTCGTGGACGAGGGGTTGGTCAGGGAACTCGTCCACAGGGTACAGAACCTCAGGCGCGAGAAAGGCTTCGAGATAGAGGAGAGCATCCGCGTCGGCCTCTCCGGGAATCGGAGGATCTCGGCCCTCCTCGGAGACGGCTGGGGCGACTATTTCAGGGCTGAGGTGCTTGCTAAGGAGTTGCATCTCGACGCGGACGCCCCCGACGGCGGCTTCGAGAGCGTGACGGTCGACGGGGAGGTTGTACTCGTCAGGTTGGAGCCACTCGGTGGAGCGGGGTAGAGGGCAGGCGAAACGGGTATGATGTAGTGGTCACCAGCAAAAAGGAACCAGTATAGGGAGGTTCGCGTGTTTGGCAGAAAGAGCCGTGCGGAGAGGTTAAAAGAACAGGCCGAGTCCAGCTCGCTCATCCCGGTGGCGACGCTCGCCGCGGCTTATGCCGGGGCCAAGCCGGTGATCGAGCGTCTGCTCTACGACGACGACCTCAGGGACAACATCCGCGTCTTCATAGAGTCGGCCCGCTCCATACTCGACGAGCTCTCCGACGAGGACCCAACCGACATCATCACCAGGCTCTGGGACGACGACAAGCTGCGGGGCCAGGTCGAGGCCGCGGCGGGCGCGGCCAAGCAGGGTAGCAAGCGGGTAAGGGGCCAGAAGGTCCGCGAGAGCGGCGGCAGGGGCGGTCGTCTGCTGTTCCTGGTCCTCGCCGCCGCCCTGGGCTTCCTGTTCTTGCACCCGAGGACCGGCCCCCAGGCCCGCAAGTTCGCCAAAGACGCCTACGGCTCTCTGACGTCAGGGGAATAAGAGGGGACGAAGCCGCTGAACGGAGGCGGAGTTAACTGCCGGAGAGCCTCGGGTACATGCGCTCGACCTCGAGGTCGAAGGCACGCTCTCCCGCACTCCCGGAGGCCGCGAAGGAGGCGCGGAGGGCGCGCAGTCCGGTTTCGACCTCCATCCTGGCGCGCTCCGCGCGGTTGGTCGCGCTCTCGCTCGGGATCCCGGCCCTCTCCAGCCTGTCAGCTTTATCCTGCAGGCGCTCCGCCCGTTCGAAGAGGGCTGCATGATCCCTGACGTACTCCCCGATGGTCGAGGCTGCCCGCGATCTCAACGCCGGGTCGGGCGCAGGCTCCTTCTTCCTGCGACCGAAGAGGCGCCCGAGCGCTCGCCTGGCAGCTCCAGGGAAGGTACGTAGCCTCAGAGACCCCAAAGGATGTAGACTGCTCTCGCTCATGACGTACATGATAAACCGCCTGGCGCCCTTCGTTGTGATCCTGCTCTCGGTATTCGTGCTCGCAGGGTGCTCCGGCATCTTCGGAGGGACCCCCCGCGAACAGGCCGACGAGGCCATAAGCGAAGCGAACAAGTCCATCTCCGAGCACAACAAGCTCTTCGATAAGGCCCGCTCGACCTACGCCGAGGTCAAGCAGAAGATCGAATCGGGCGACGACCCATCGAAGGAGAAGGACAACATAACCGAAGCGAAGAACGACCTCGAAAAAGCTCGGAAGAAGCTGCAGGATGCCAGGGGAACTCTCGGGACCGTGCAAGACCTCGATGTCGATCCGTCCATAAAAAAGTACGCCAGCCTGCTCTCCAAGGCTATGGACGCCCAACTCGCCGCCGAGGCCAAGGAGATAGAATTCTACGGCATCCTGGAGGGAGACCCAGCCCTCAAGAACAACCGCGAGAAGGCCATGAACCTGCTCTCCGACGTCGGAGCCGGCTACCAGAAAGCCGAGAAGACCTATGGTGAAGCCCAGAAAGTCGCCAACGCCCATCCCAAGCTTATCGAGTCCGCCAACAAAGCCCAGAAGGGTAGCTAGAATTTAGGCATCAGGTTTCAGGTATCGTGGGCGCGACGTGCCTGCATCGGCGTAGCCGGTCTGCCATCGTAGCCCGGGCACGCTTCATTCGACGAAAGGTAACGTCCCCGCCGAAATGCAGCGCCGGCTTAGATTCTTACTGACTGCTGAAAGCTGAAGCCTTTAGCCTGAAACCTACAAAGGCTGACACGAGGGGCACGTATATGTTCCCCTGCCTGCGACGCGCGACTTTACGATCTGCGTGCCGCACGTGAGGCAGGGCTCTCCCGCGCGGGTGAAGACCTTGAGCTGATGCTGGTACTTGCCTGTCTCCCCGAAGGCGTCGTGGTAGGAGTCGAAGGTCGTACCGCGCAGCTCGATGGCGCGGCCGAGGATGTCGCGGGTCGCGGCGTGGACCTTCTGGATCTCCTCTCTGGTGAGGGTGCCACCCTTGCGCGTGGGATGGACGCCTGAGGCGAAGAGGACCTCGTCGACGTAGATGTTGCCGAGGCCAGCCACCACCGACTGGTCGAGGAGCAGACCCTTCACGCTCGCCTTCCTCTCGAGGGCGGAGGCCAAATGCTCGACAGTAAAGTCCTCGGAGAAAGGATCTGGACCGAGGCGCGAGATCAAGGGGTGTGCGTCTTCTTCTCCGGGCTCGTAGAGGTCGAAGTACCCGAGCCAGAGCCGCGTGAACGCGAGCACCACGGGCTCCCCCTCGCCCCCGAACTCGAGGACCGCCGTGTTCATCCTGTCGGGCTCCTTCCACTTGGGCAGTCGCAGCACCCGACCAGAGATCACCAGGTGCACGAGCCCGACGACATCTCCGAAGTCGAGGACGATGATCTTACCCCGCCTCCCCGTGCCCCTGAGAGTTCTTCCTACGAGCCGTCGGGAGAACTCCTCGGGCTCGACGTTGGTCACGTCCGGCCTGAAGACGGCGGCCTTTAGAACCTCGCGCTCTTTAGCGAGCGCGGCCACGTCCTCCGAGATGACGGTGACCTCCGGCAGCTCAGGCATCTGCCCATTCCCCCAGCAGCTTCTCGATGTAGCCGGCGACGCCGTCCTCGTCCACGTCGGGCACAACCTCGTCTGCCGCCTCGCGGACCTCGCCGGTCATCCCCCCGACCGCGACCCCGCGTCCGGCGAAGCGGAGCATATCAATATCGTTGTCCGCGTCGCCGAAGGCGAGGACGCGCTCGGGCTCTATCCCCCACCGCTCGCACAGAAACCCGAGGGCCTTCGATTTCGTGCCCTCAAGACCGCCGACCTCGACGTAGTGTGGCAGACTGCGCGTAACGAAGAGCCTCCCTGCGAAGGCCCTCTGCGCCTCCCTGAGCCAGCCCCCGATGTCGTCGGGGTAGTCCACGATCACGAGCTTGGTCGGTTCTTCTCCGCCGTTACGCAACCAGTCGGCTGGAGAGTCAACTACGGAGACGTCGGGCTCCGCATTGCGCTGCAGGTGTTCGAGGGCCGCAGGCGTATCGGGCGAGGTGATGATGCATCCGTCGACGAAGACGCGGGCGTGGAGGTCCCGCTGTGCCGCCCACTCGAGCACCTCTATGCTCAACCCTTTGGGCAACGTGCGGTGCAGTAGCGTCTCGCCGTTCATCCGCCTGACCATCGACCCGCCGTAGCAGATCACGGGGTCGTCATCCGCGAAGCCGAGCCTCGCTGCGTGCTCCCTGGCGCCCTCGAAGCGCCTCCCCGTCGCCACGACGAGGCGCATCCCCTGCTCCCGAAGACTCTGCAGAGCGGCCACGGTCTTATCCGTGATCCTCAGGTTCCGCCTCAATACGGTCCCATCGAGGTCGAAGGCGCCGAGATCGAAGGCCAATTCGTTCTTCGTGCCGTTCTGATCCATGCCAGTTATTACCTTTCAAATAAACGCGAGATCGGGGGTTCGTACCTCCACATTTTAACCGTTATGGTCACGTTCGATACTCCCCTTTACCCAGACTTGTTGGCCGTATCGGTCGAAAGTGTGTGGGATCTCCCATAAGTTACTCCCGCGAAGCACGATGTTGCCCTGGGCGGCCGTACGATAGATCGGGCGTTTTGGATCGGCAATTTCAATACTGGTAAGCTTTTGAGAATATGGAGAGAGAAGGTAGCGCAGACCGGAACAGGCCGGCCTCTCGTGGCACGCATGACGAGCTCATCTCGACGTTCGGCTCGACGCTCAGAGGACTTAGGGATGCAGCAGGCCTGACGCAGGAGGAGCTTGCCTCGAAGGCAGGGCTGACGGCCAAGGCAGTGAGCGCCCTGGAACGCGGGGAGAGGAAACGCCCCTACCCACACACCGTACGCTCCCTCGCAGAAGCCCTAAGCCTCTCAGATGAGGAGCGTGCCTTTCTCTTGGCTGCTGTGCCAAGGGCCGCTTTGCCAAACCGTAGTAGCGCTGAGGCTTCGCCTGCTGAGGCTACCTCTGCTACTTCAGGAGCCATCCATGAGAAAGAGCACAGGCCCTCGACTGCTGCTGCTACGGTGTCTGGTGCCAGTGCGGCTGCACACACCCCTCTAGTAGGTAGAGAGAGGGAGCTCTTAGAGATAGAGGAGTTCCTTAGAAGAAGAAGCAGAAGAGAAGCGGTGAGGCTCCTTACGCTCACAGGCACTGGAGGAGTAGGCAAGAGCCGCCTCGCCCTAGAGGCAGCAAGGAGGCTCGCCGCCTCCAGGCACGACGACGACGACGACGAGGAGGAGCAGAGCCTCTTTACAGATGGTGTCGCCTTTGTGGGTCTCGCTCCCCTTAGCGATGCATCGCTTGTCATAGCCACCATAGCCCAGAGCCTAGGGCTTAGGGAGATAGAGGGTAGAAGCGCACGCGAGGCACTACACTCCTACCTCAAGGAGAAGCGCTTCTTACTCGTACTGGACAACCTCGAGCACCTCCTTGAGGTAGTCCCAGAAGTAGTAGCCCTAATAGAAGCCTCTCCCTATCTGACGGTGCTAGCAACTAGCAGGGCACCTCTTAGGGTAAGAGGAGAGCAGGAATACCCTGTAGGACCTCTAGGGGTACCAGATCCCCAAAAAGCACCTGTAGTAGAAGAAGTCTCTAGTGCTGCGGCAGTGGAGCTCTTCGTAGAGCGGGCAAGATCTGCCTCACCTTCATTTGAGCTAACGGAGGCTAACGCGGCTGCAGTGGCGGCTATTTGCTGGAGGCTAGATGGGCTTCCCCTTGCCCTTGAGCTGGCCGCTGCCAGGGCGAGGTTTTTAGGTCCTACTGCGCTGCTTAGTCGGCTTGACAGGGCCATAGAGGCAGGAGGAGGAGCAGCGAGGGACCTCCCAGAGCGTCAGAGGACCATGAGGGCAACGCTCGACTGGAGCTACGATCTTTTGCACGTCCCCGAGAGAGAGCTCTTCAGGAGGCTCTCAGTCTTTGTGGGGGGATGGACATTGGAGGCCGCTGAGGCTCTAGGAGAGGGTGGGGAAGTAGAGGCTGAAGGAGCGGAAGGGGTTATTAGGGCACAGGAGGTACTCTCCTTGCTTGGCAACCTGGTGGAGCAGTCCCTGGTTGTGGCAGAGGCTGAGGCCGATGGGAGTGTACGCTATGGGATGCTTGAGCCTGTGAGACAGTATGCCTTGGAGAAGCTGGAGCACAGTGGGCAAGCTCAGGAGGTAAGAAGGCGTCATGCCGCCTTCTTCCTGGCGCTCGTTGAGGAGGCGGGATCTGAACTGAAAGGCCACGACCAGCCGATCTGGCTCGGACGGCTGGAGACCGAGCTCGGCAACCTGCGCGCCGCCCTCTCATGGTCTATCGGCCACGGGGAGACACAGAAGGTTGTGGACGTGGCCTGGACGTCGTGGACGTACTGGTGGCTGAGCGGACACATAAGCGAGGGACGCCGCTGGATGGAGGAGGCGCTGGCGAGCGAGCCGGGGATGCCGGCCACGTCCCGGGCGAGGCTCCTGACCCTCGGTGCCACGCTAGGCCAGGCCATCGGCGACTTCGAAGGCTCGAGCCGGGCAAACGAACAGAGCATGGAGCTCTTCAGGGAGCTGGGCGACGAAGAAGGGGTGTACTTCGCCATGGGTACCGCCGGCCTCATCGCCCTCGGCCAGAACCAGCCCGACGAAGCGCTCTCGCTGATGGAAGAGTCAGGGGAGCGCAGGCTCGAGTTGTTCGGGGACAGGTGGTCCTCCAGCGCCATGTTCGGTTTCTCTGCCACGGTTGCGCTGGGACAGGGGGATCGCGCCCGCGCCCGTCGTCTGGCGGAGCGGGCGCTCTCGCTGGCGAGAGAGATCGGGGCGAGGGAGGCCATCTCAGTCGCGCTCCCGACGCTGGCGACCATAGCCAGGTCGGATGAAGATCTCGGGCTCGCGGCGCGGCTCTTTGAGGAGGGCCTCGTGCTCTCGGCCGAGGTCGGGGACGGCACGAACGTCGCCTACTACCTTGAGGCGCTGGCGGAGATCTCCGCCGCGGAGGACAGGCTTGAGCGGGCCGCCAGGCTCTGGGGGGTCGCGGGGGCGCTCCTCGAAACGATAGAGGTCATAGCCTACCCCCACGCCGTCGACCGTACCTTCTATGACCGGCAGATGGCCGCCGCACGCCAGAGGCTCGACGCGCCGACGTGGGAAGAGGCCTGGGAGGAAGGGCGGGCGATGACGACAGAGGAAGCCGTCGGATACGCTCTGGAGAAAGAGACCGCGCTCTGAGTTAGCGGCGCTCGCTCCAACGTCTAACCAGCGCCACCCAGATCCCGAGCAACTCCCTAGGCCTTCACACAGGATACTCGCGGATGCGCTCGATCCTGCCAGCCCTCACGGAGCACTCGTGCAGGAAAGGCTCTTCGCCAGCGCCACAGAAAAACCGGCCGGCCACGAGCACCCCGGCGCCTAGCTCCACGAAGGTGTCTGCGGAGATCCTCGGACCGGCCCCGTTCTCGTCGCGGCGGAACGCTGCGCGGAGGACGGAGGGCAGACCCAGCACGATGCCGTCGAAGGGAAGCCGTGTGACGGCGGGATGGGCCCACTCGATCCGCGAGCCCATGTATCTGGACAACGCCTCTTCGTCTCCGGCTTCGACCGTCGCATACGTCGCGCGGACCGTAGAGACGTCCTCATGGAGCTCGCCGGCGACGGGAGATGCGCCGTGGAGTGGGCGACCCGAGATCATGCGGCCCGCCTTTCGGCAGCCCGCGTCGAGGAGACGCCCGAGGGTGTGGGGCGACGTACCGGGTTGGAGAGGACTCGTCCTGTCGACAAGGAGCCCTGGCCACCGCCATCGCGCCCGAGAGGGCGACGACCAGGGCGGCGTTGGTCTCTTCATTGTTCATCAGTCTGCCGATTATTTCCTTCCTCCTTTCTCCGGGGTGGGCTTCTGAACCGCAATCTGCCGCCAGAGGCGACCGCAAACGATCCACACCTCTCCCACACTCCGACTGTGGGAGATCACACCCCAACGAGATAGCCCATTTAGGGGATGCGCAGCCCATTCCGATGCTGGTAAGCTTTTGAGAATATGGAGAGAGAAGGTAGCGCAGACCGGAGCCACACAACCACTCGCGGCACAAATAGTAGCGAACAAGGCGTATCTTTCGGCGCGAAACTCAGGGAGCTCAGGGAAGCAGCAGGTCTCACGCAGGAGGAGCTTGCCTCGAAGGCAGGGCTGACGGCCAAGGCAGTGAGCGCCCTGGAACGCGGGGAGAGGAAACGCCCCTACCCACACACCGTACGCTCCCTCGCAGAAGCCCTAAGCCTCTCAGATGAGGAGCGTGCCTTTCTCTTGGCTGCTGTGCCAAGGGCCGCTTTGCCAAACCGTAGTAGCGCTGAGGCTTCGCCTGCTGAGGCTACCTCTGCTACTTCAGGAGCCATCCATGAGAAAGAGCACAGGCCCTCGACTGCTGCTGCTACGGTGTCTGGTGCCAGTGCGGCTGCACACACCCCTCTAGTAGGTAGAGAGAGGGAGCTCTTAGAGATAGAGGAGTTCCTTAGAAGAAGAAGCAGAAGAGAAGCGGTGAGGCTCCTTACGCTCACAGGCACTGGAGGAGTAGGCAAGAGCCGCCTCGCCCTAGAGGCAGCAAGGAGGCTCGCCGCCTCCAGGCACGACGACGACGACGACGAGGAGGAGCAGAGCCTCTTTACAGATGGTGTCGCCTTTGTGGGTCTCGCTCCCCTTAGCGATGCATCGCTTGTCATAGCCACCATAGCCCAGAGCCTAGGGCTTAGGGAGATAGAGGGTAGAAGCGCACGCGAGGCACTACACTCCTACCTCAAGGAGAAGCGCTTCTTACTCGTACTGGACAACCTCGAGCACCTCCTTGAGGTAGTCCCAGAAGTAGTAGCCCTAATAGAAGCCTCTCCCTATCTGACGGTGCTAGCAACTAGCAGGGCACCTCTTAGGGTAAGAGGAGAGCAGGAATACCCTGTAGGACCTCTAGGGGTACCAGATCCCCAAAAAGCACCTGTAGTAGAAGAAGTCTCTAGTGCTGCGGCAGTGGAGCTCTTCGTAGAGCGGGCAAGATCTGCCTCACCTTCATTTGAGCTAACGGAGGCTAACGCGGCTGCAGTGGCGGCTATTTGCTGGAGGCTAGATGGGCTTCCCCTTGCCCTTGAGCTGGCCGCTGCCAGGGCGAGGTTTTTAGGTCCTACTGCGCTGCTTAGTCGGCTTGACAGGGCCATAGAGGCAGGAGGAGGAGCAGCGAGGGACCTCCCAGAGCGTCAGAGGACCATGAGGGCAACGCTCGACTGGAGCTACGATCTTTTGCACGTCCCCGAGAGAGAGCTCTTCAGGAGGCTCTCAGTCTTTGTGGGGGGATGGACATTGGAGGCCGCTGAGGCTCTAGGAGAGGGTGGGGAAGTAGAGGCTGAAGGAGCGGAAGGGGTTATTAGGGCACAGGAGGTACTCTCCTTGCTTGGCAACCTGGTGGAGCAGTCCCTGGTTGTGGCAGAGGCTGAGGCCGATGGGAGTGTACGCTATGGGATGCTTGAGCCTGTGAGACAGTATGCCTTGGAGAAGCTGGAGCACAGTGGGCAAGCTCAGGAGGTAAGAAGGCGTCATGCCGCCTTCTTCCTGGCGCTCGTTGAGGAGGCGGGGAAGGCGTTGGCGGGGCCCGATCAGGGCGAGTGGTTCGACCGGCTGGAGACCGAGCACGACAACCTGCGCGCCGCGCTCTTGTGGTCGCTCGAAGGAGACGAGCCTCACATTGGCCTGCGCCTCGCTGCGGTGCTCTGGCGCATGTGGAACGCGCGGGGCTACATGCAAGAAGGCAGGGGTTGGCTCGAAAAGGCGCTATCGGGCACCGAGGATCGCCCCTCGCCCGAGCGCGCCACGGCGCTGAACGGGGCCGGCGCGCTCGCCTATCAGCAAGGAGACATCAACTCGGCAAGGGGGCTGTTCGAGAACAGCATCGAGATGGGACGAGCCCTCGAAGATAAACTCATCGTCAGCAAGGCCATGGGCAACCTCGCTAGCTTTATGTTGGGGGTCAACGAATTCAAGCAGGCCAAGGCACTGTTCGAGCAATGCCTGGTTATGGATAGGGAACTAGGCGACAGAAGCAGGATAGCCTACTCCCTCGGAGGCCTTGCGGACGTTTTCTACAGCCTGGGGGATATCGATAAGGGCATAGAGTATTACGAGCAGTCGCTGGCTCTGCACAGGGAGCTGGGCGACAGGCGCAGCATCGGCATCACGCTTAACAACCTCGGCGAACTCGCCCAGCTTCAGGGAGATCTTGAGAAGGCCGAGGATCTCTACAAGCAGAGCATGGCGGTGGTGCGTGAGATAGACGACAGATGGTTGACCGTCCACGTGCTCATGACCATGGGTTCCTTAGCCGCGATTCAGAATCGTCAGGAACGGGCCGTCCGCCTCCTGGCCGCGGTAGACGCACTGCGCCGGAAGATCGAGTTCGAGTTTCAGGCACACACCCTCGCGGATTACGAACAAGCCGTGCAGCGGGCTAGGGAGGCGCTGGCCGCGGAACGATTCGAAGCAGCGTGGCAGAGGGGGAGCACCATGTCGCTCGAAGAGGCCGTCCGGTACGCCATGGGCGGGGATACCCCGGCTTGATAGGGTAACTACTGACGCCCGCTTCGGGATGAGTCTGACAGCTCCTTGCGGACGGCGGGGGCTACCCGGGTACCGAACAGCTCTATGGCGTGCATCACCTTTTCGTGCGGCAGCGTGCCGACGCTGATCTGCGCCATAAAGCGCTCATTGCCGAAGAGCTCGTGCTCGAAGAGGATCTTCTCGGCCACCTGCTCCGGCGTGCCGACCGCGAGCGCGCCGCGCGGGGACCGCAGCGCCTCGTACTGGGAGCGGCCGGACGGTGGCCAGCCGCGCTC
>CADDZK010000065.1 GCA_902812425.1 Actinomycetota bacterium | reverse complement strand
AGGAGGTGTACATCGTTGAGAACCTGAAGAACCTGGAGAGGTTGCCGCCTTTCTGCCTCTTTCTCACGCTGCCGCTAAAGATCAAAGGTGGTTCTGGCTCGCCGGTTAGGGCCGTCGCCCTCGTGCCGCGCTGATCTACATGCACAGCGGCATCAGACGTACAATAATTATCCGCGACGCTCGCTACGGGAAGGTGGAAGCATGAAGGGGATCGTATGGCACGGGCCCGAGCAGATGTCCGTCGAGGAGGTGCCCGAGCCGGCCGTCGAGGCTGGGAGCGTGATCGTCCGCCCTACCGCGGCGGGGATCTGCGGCTCCGAGATAGAAGGCTATCTCGGCAGGATGGGAAACCGTACCCCACCGCTCGTGATGGGCCACGAGTTCGCAGGCACCGTTACTGAGGTGGGAGAAGGCGCCGACGAGGACCTCCTCGGTCGTCTCGTCGCCGTGAACCCGCTCTCCTCGGACGGGACGTGCCGCTTGTGCAGGGCCGGGCTGACCAACCTGTGTCCGAACCGCAAGCTCGTAGGCATCCACTCTCCCGGTGGCTTCGCCGAGTACACGCTCGCGCCCGCTGCGAACGCCTACCCGCTCCCCGAAGGTGTCGAGGCGCGCACGGGCGCCCTCGCGGAGCCCCTCGCCAACGGCGTCCACGCGGCGAGGCTCGGGCTCGCGGGCGCCTCCGTCGAGCACGCCGTCGTGATCGGGGCAGGCACCATCGGCCTGATGTGCCTGCAGGCCGCGATCCTCGACGGCATCCCCAGTGTCCACGCCGTCGAGCCCGTACAGGCGCGCCGCGAGCAAGCGCTAGCCCTCGGTGCTAGTGCCGCCCACGAGTCAGGCGAGGAGGCACGTGAGGCTTTGGAGGAGCCAACCGAAGGCCTCGGGGCCGATCTCGTCATAGACGCCGTTGGGGCCGAGATCACGCGGCGGATGGCCCTGGATCTCCTGCGCCCCGGCGGAAGGGTCGTGTACATCGGGCTGCACGACGACGAGACGACCCTCGGGTTCCACGGCGTCGTGCGGGGCCAACTGGACCTGCAGGGATCGTACGCGTACACGGCAGAAGACTACGAGCAGGCGCTCCAATGGCTCGTCGAGGGAAAGGCTGGTATCGGGGAGCTCCCGCCCGTGTTGCCTCTCGAAGAGGGACCGGGGGCGTTCGCCGAGCTGGTGCGCGGTCCATCGGCGCAGATCAAAGTCTTCCTGGCCGAGATGGGGGAGTAGTGGAGGGCGCATCCCTCTCGGGGAAGACGGCACTCATCATCGGGGCGAGCAGCGGTATCGGGCTCGCCACGGCCAACCTCTTCGCCGACTCAGGGGCGAAGGTCCACGCCGCAGCCCGTCGCCGCGAGGCTATACAGGAGGGCGCAGGGGGACGCGACGTCACGGCGCACGCGCTGGACATCTCGGAGGAGGAGTCCGTCCGGCGGACCGTCGAGGAGGTCGGAGAGACCGATGGGATAGATATTCTCGCCGTAGCTGCGGGGATGAATTTCCCCGAGCGCAGGCTGGAGCAGCTCACGGCCGATGGGTGGGACGCCATGATCTCGGTGAACCTCAGCGGCGCTTTCTACACGATCCGGGCTGCGCTCCCTTATCTTCGGGCCTCGCGAGGGCTCGTCGTCCTGATCAGCAGCGTCTCCGGAAGGTGGCCCGACGCCTCGGGGCCTGCCTACCAGGCTTCGAAGGCGGGGATGACAGAGCTCGCGCACGCCGCAGGCTTCGAGGAGCACGTAAACGGCGTGCGCTTCACCTCGATCCTGCCTGGCATCGTGGACACGCCCATCCTGGACAACCGCCCCGAGCCGCCCCCGCGGGAGGTCCGCGACGCGGCCCTCAAGCCGGAGGACGTCGCGCGGGCCTGCCTCTTCCTCGCGACGCTCCCGCCGCGCGCCTACGTCCCCGAGCTTACGATGGTCCCGACCGCCATACAGGCCCTCGGCAAGACATCGACCGCGACGCCTCCGGTCGGCGAGGAGTAGGATGAAGACCCGACGGCCCGGGGGAGAGCCTGACTCACGACAAGGAGAGATACGCCATGAATTCAGATAACGGCAGGCCCGCGCGCCGGTTCCGCTCGCGCGACTGGTTCGACGACCCGCATCGCAGGGACCAGAGCGCACTGTATCTGGAGCGCTTTATGAACTATGGGATCACACCCGAGGAGCTGCGCTCGGGCAGGCCTATCGTCGGGATCGCCCAGTCAGGCAGCGACCTCTCGCCCTGCAACAGGCATCACCTGGAGCTCGCCGGCCGGGTGCGCGACGGGATACGCGATGGCGGTGGGATCCCGATGGAGTTCCCCGTGCATCCCATCAACGAGAACTGCCGCCGTCCGACCGCCGCGCTCGACCGCAACCTCTTCTATCTCGGGCTCGTCGAGATCCTCTACGGTTACTTCATGGACGCCGTGGTGCTCACGACGGGCTGCGACAAGACGACGCCGGCCGCCATAATGGCAGCCTCGACGGTGGACATCCCTGCCATCGTGCTCTCGGGCGGTCCGATGCTCGACGGCTACTTCGAGGGCGAGCTGGTGGGTTCCGGCATGGCGATCTGGAAGAGCCGCCGCCGTCTCGCCGCTGGCCAGATTGACGAGGAGGAGTTCTTCGAAACGGCGCTTGCTTCGGCGCCTTCTGCGGGACACTGCAACACCATGGGCACGGCCTCGACCATGAACGCCCTGGCCGAGGTGCTCGGGATGTCGCTGCCGGGATGCGCCGCCATCCCGGCCCCGTACCGCGAGCGCGGCCAGATGGCCTACGATACGGGGAAGCGCATCGCCGAGATGGCCTACGAGGATCTGCGCCCTTCCAAGATCCTGACCCGCGAGGCCTTCATCAACGCGATCGTCGCAACCACGGCCATAGGCGGCTCGACCAACGCCCAGCCGCACATCATGGCCATGGCGCGCCACGCCGGCGTCGAACTCGAACCGTCCGACTGGGAGCGCGGCTACGACGTGCCCCTGCTCGTCAACATGCAGCCTGCCGGCGAGTACCTGGGCGAGCGGTTCCACCGCGCGGGCGGCGTGCCCGCCGTGTTGGGCGAGCTCCTGCGGGCAGGCAAGCTGGACGGCGAGGCGATGACCGTCACGGGCAAGACTCTGGCCGAGAGCGTCGCCGGGCGCGAGAGCACCGACCGAGAGATGATCACACCCTACGACGAGCCTCTGCAGGAGCACGCGGGGTTTCTGGTCCTCTCAGGCAACCTCTTCGACTTCGCTATCATAAAGACGAGCGTGATCTCCGACGAGTTCCGCGAGCGCTATCTGAGCAACGATGGCGTCTTCGAAGGTCGCGCGGTCGTCTTCGACGGCTCGGACGACTATCACGACCGCATCAACGACCCTGATCTGGATATCGACGAGCGCTCCATACTGGTGATCCGGGGTGCCGGCCCGATAGGGTGGCCCGGCTCCGCCGAGGTCGTAAACATGCAGCCGCCCGACGCGCTGATCAAGCGCGGGATCAACACCCTGCCCACCATAGGCGACGGCAGGCAGTCTGGCACCTCGGATAGCCCCTCTATCCTGAACGCCGCCCCGGAGAGCGCCGCGGGCGGTGGCCTGGCCTGGCTACGGACAGGCGACACCATTCGCATCGACCTGGGCGCCAGACGCTGCGACATGCTCGTCCCAGACGAGGAGATCGAACGCCGCAAGCGGGAGGATGGCATCCCCGCCGTCCCGGAGAGCCAGACGCCCTGGCAGGAGATCTACCGCTCCACGGTGGACCAGCTCGACGGTGGCGGAGTGCTCGAAGCCGCGCTGAAGTACCGGGGCGTCGCCTCGAAGACGCCCCGCCACAACCATTGACCTAGAGGGAGGCCATCGAACGCGCGGACGACGCTCCGGTCGGGTGTGCGATGGCACCTTTCTTTCGGGTGCATATAGAGAAGGTGGCGGCTCGTGGGAGCTGGATGCTGCGACATGCTATAGTAGCGCTTTGTCATAGCCGTGCTTTCGGAGCATTCACGAAGAGGGGAGAGGTTGTGAGACGGGTCGTTATCTTGTTTGCGGTTGTGGCGGCGATGGTGTTTTTATCCGCAGGGATGGCGCTGACACAGCCGCCCAACGAGGCCTCGGGCCGCTACATCGTGGTGCTCAAGGACGGTGTTAACGACCCCGGACAGGCGGCGGGTGAGATCTCCCGTCGCAACGACGCCGAGGTTGGGTTCGTCTACCGCAACGCCCTCAAGGGTTTCTCGGCGGTGATCCCAAACTCGCGCGTGGCCGAGGTCCGCGCCGACAACCGGGTCGACTACGTGGAGCGCGACGGGACGATGAGGACCGTGGCCCAGACGCTGCCGTGGGGCATAGACAAGATCGACGCGGACATAAGCTCGACGAAGGCCGGGGACGGCACGGGCTCCATCTCGAACGTCCACGCCTACATTATTGATACGGGCATCGACGCCACCCACCCCGACCTCAACGTCGTCGGACAGGTTAACTTCGCCGGCGGTCCCAACAAGGACTGCAACGGCCACGGCACGCACGTCTCGGGAACTGTGGCGGCGCGGGACAACACTACAGACGTGGTCGGCGCCGCGCCAGGTGCGCCGCTGACCGGGGTGAAGGTGCTCGGCTGCGGCGGCTCGGGCAGCACGTCCGGTGTGATCAAAGGCGTCGACTGGGTGACGGCGAACGCCCAGAAGCCCGCCATAGCCAACATGAGCCTCGGTGGCAGCGTCAGCCAGGCGCTCGACGACGCGGTGACGAGGTCTGCCGCAAGCGGCGTGTTCTACTCGCTGGCTGCGGGCAACGACGGGGCAGACGCCTGTGACTCCTCGCCGGCCAGGGCGGGCGCCGGCACCAACAACGGCATCGCCACCACCGCCGCGACGGACTCCCAGAACAAGGAAGCCTCCTGGAGCAACTATGGTTCCTGCGTGGATATCTGGGCTCCCGGCGTGAGCATCCTCTCGACGAAGAAGGGCGGCGGCACGACGACGATGTCGGGCACCTCGATGGCCTCTCCGCACACGGGCGGCACGGGCGCCCTGTACCTCTCGTCGCACACCGGCGCGAGCCCAGCCACGGTCGAGAGCGCCCTGAAGACCGCGGCGACCACCCCAGGCACGACCAGCAAGGACGGGCGTCAGATCAAGCTCCTCTACGCCGGGACGTTCTAGGAGGGTGCCCGCCGGCTCCTGTCGGCCACGACGATGAAGCGAGAGAAGTCTTGAGGCCCGCTGGGAATGTGGTCTCCGGCGGGACCGTTGACGCCGCGTACATCTTCGCCAAAGGAACAAGCAGTTCCCGGTGTCTTACGTCTTTCGGATCTAGGTCATTTGCATGATGCCATCTTCTCTATTCTTCGATAGGGTATGCTCGATGGTTAGGGTTGTCAGGCAGGGAATCGGCGCGGAGGTGTCGCGATGAAGCGCGTGATGATCGTAGAGGACCATTCGGCTTTCGCGCAGGCCCTGGAACTCGTCCTCGAGACGGTGGACGGTACGGAGGTCGCGCTGGCCCGCACACTGGAGGAGGGGAGGGCTCTGATCAGGGGGGGCGAGCCGTTCGACCTGGTGGTGCTCGACCTGGCGCTCCCTGATGGCGAAGGGACGGAGCTCGTCGCCGAGATCAGAGAACGCTACCCACAGACGCCCGTCGCCATCCTCAGCGCCAGGGACGACCTGGAGGAGGCCGCCTCGGAGGCCGGGGCCGATGCCGCGATACCCAAGGAGACGCCCCTGCCCGAGATAATCTCCTCCTTCAGACGACTCGCCGGGTAGACCGTACGGCACCCGTGCCGCTACAGGAGAATGGTCGTGGTACCGTTTTTATGTATTGCGTCCGTATTCCGGGAGGTTCAGCGTGGAGCTCGTACGGTTAGATCCCTCGTCCGGATTCGAAGTCTTGGCAGAGACGGAGCGCTCGCAGGCGGCGACGATGGTGCTCGCGCCAGGCACGTCCACAGGAGGACCTGAGAACAGACACCCACAGAGCGACCAGTGGCTGTACGTGATCTCCGGGGATGGTACCGCGGTCGTGGAGGGACAGGAGCACGGACTCGGAGCGGGCTCTCTATTGCTGATCGAGGCCGGAGAGGCGCATGAGATCAAGAGCGCAGGAGCCCAGCCCCTTCAGACGTTCAGCATCTACGCCCCGGCGGTCTACTAGATTCTGTCAGACTCTAGTGAGCCCACGTCTCGGAAGATAGACGCCTGCCTGGCAGCGCGTAGAAAAGGGCGCCGTCGCGGCTCTCGACAAGGAGATGACCGCGGTCGGCGAAGCGGGTGAGGATCTCCTCGGCCTCGTCCACCGTGAGCGAGGTCTCGAGCGCCGCTTCCACCGGCGTGATGCTGCCGCCAGCATGCAGGATCGCCATTAGTAGCTGCTTCTCTTCACCGAGTTTGGGCCTGGCGCTCTCCGGGCTCCGCCTGAACAGTAGCCAGCCCACATAACCGAGCAGCGTGACCGCGGCGATCGCGAGCAGCAGGATGGTGAAAGGGTCCTGGCTAGTCATGCCAATATTGAAGATAGATGAACCAAGGATGCCAAGGACGAACCCGGCTACCAGTAGTGCGTATGAGTTGCTCCCTGCGTAGTGCCTGAGGCCACCGGGCTTTCGCGGGCCCCGCTCTTCGCGTCGTCTCCGAAGGTCCACGTAGCCCACGCCTCGCCTCCTGCATTGTTTTCCCCGCCCGGAACCATTATGTTACCGGAGCATCAATTGTAGAGGAGGAAGGTTACAGAAAGGTAACGGTCGCATGTCTATCTCGGAAGAGGTCGCGTGGGTGACGGGGAGCAGCACGGGTATCGGGCGCGCCGTCGCCATCGCGCTGGCGGAAGGGGGCCGGAGGGTCGTCGTCCACTACAACGCGAGCGAGGATGACGCCAGAGAGGTTGTCCGGGAGATCGAAGGCTCCAGTGGTGAAGCTTCGCTCGTAGGGGGCGACGTCTCCGATGCTGGCGAGGTCGAGAGGATGGTAGGTGAGATAGAGGAGCGTTACGGGAGGCTCGATGTTTTGGTGAACAACGCGGGCTCCCTGATCGAACGCCGTACTCTCGCCGAGATGACCGAGGACCTCTGGGAGAGGGTAATGGACGTCAACCTGAAGAGCGTCTACCTGGTCTCGCGGGCCGTGCTGCCGCTGATGAAGCGGCAGGGTGGCGGCAGAATAATCAACATGACCTCCATCGCTGCCCGCAACGGCGGCGGTCCTGGCTCGGTCGCCTACGCTACGGCCAAGGGCGGCGTCAGCACCCTCACCCGCGCGATGGCCAAGGAACTCGTCGCTGAGAACATCCTCGTAAACGGGGTCGCCCCCGGTGTCATAACCACCCCTTTCCACGACCGCTTCACGCCCCCAGACGTACGCGAGAGCCTGAAGGGAGCCATCCCGATGGGACGCGAGGGGACCCCCGAGGAGACCGCAGGGGTCGTCGCCTTCCTCGCTTCTCCTGCCGCGAACTACCTGGTCGGTGAGATCATCGAGGTCAACGGCGGCCAGTTGATGAGCTAGATACACAAAAATGTGGGCGCTTCGCCGCTCGGCCCACCGGCGGTGGACCCTGATCGCGCCGGCGCCGCTTCCTGTCCCGTAGTCAGGGATTTATGCGAGATCCTGCATGCATACTGCGGAGAATAGCCTTGAACGCACTCCGGTGAATAGGGACGGGTCGTGGCCCGTGAACCTTGACATACCTAGCATTGCTATGTATAGTCGTGCTATGTATAGTCGGTTCGAGTTCATTAGCGACGCGTGAGATCATGGAGATCAACAAGGACTTGATAGCCGCTTCTTCGACCCCGATCGTGTTGGCTATCCTGGCCGAAGAGGACAGCTACGGCTACGCCATAATCAAGCGAGTTCGGGAGCTGTCTGGAGGGCGTATGGAGTGGACGGACGGGATGCTCTACCCCGTTCTGCATCGGCTCGAGCGGCTCGGCCATATCGAGGCGCGGTGGGAAGTTGCGGAGAGTGGCCGCAGTCGCAAGTACTACCGGATCACGCCCGGGGGCCGGGCTCAGCTTGCTGAGGAACGCAGGCAATGGCAGGCGGTGGACTCTACGCTGCGGGGCATCTGGCAGGCACTCTTCCTTCCCGTCCCGGCGAGCCACCCGGCGTCGGCCGCGCAACTTCCACAGGGGGCCTGATGGCGACTCCGGGTGACGCGGTATCGGTCGAGGAGCAGATCGCCCGATGGCGCAGCTACCTCGGTCGTCGGCAGGCGATCCATTCCGTCGACGTTGCGGAGCTGGAGGACCACCTGCGCGAGCAGATCGCGGTGCTGGCCGACGCGGGGCTCGCCCCCGATGAGGCGTTCCTCGTGGCGGTGAAGCGCATGGGCAAGCTCGACGACCTCTCACGGGAGTTCGCGCGCGAGCACTCCGAGCGTCTCTGGAAGCAGCTCGTCGTTGTCCCCTCCGATTCCGGGGAGGCACGAGCGCGGGCCCGAACGGATGCCGTCGTCGTCTTCTGTCTTGCGGTGGCGGTGGCCGTGTTCATCAAGGTGCCTGCGCTCTTCGGGATCCAATGGGACCAGGAGGCCGGCTTCTACTTCTACGCCCGCAATCTGAGTCTCTTCGTGCTGCCCCTCCTGACCGGCTATTTCGCCTGGAAGCGGCGGCTCGACACCAAGACTCTCCGCTGGCTGGCGGTCGCGTTCGTGGCTGCGGGTGTATTCGCCAATGTCTATCCATTCGGGCCGGGCGGCTACACCGAGGCGCTTACGGCGCTGCATCTGCCGATCGCGCTCTGGCTCGTGGTGGGGATCGCGTACGCCGGCGGCCGCTGGAGCCAGGTTGGGGGCCGCATGGACTTCATCCGGTTCTCGGGCGAGCTCTTCATCTACTACGTCCTGATCGCCCTCGGCGGCGCCGTCCTCTTGGCGTTCATGAGGATGATCTTCCAGGCTATCGGGATCGACATCGAGCCCTTCTTCCAGTCGTGGCTGCTGCCCTGCGGAGCGGTCGGGGCCGTCATGGTCGCCTCCTGGCTGGTGGAGGCCAAGCAGAGCGTGATCGAGAACATGGCGCCCGTGTTGACGCGCCTCTTCTCACCCTTGTTCGCGGCCGTGCTGGTCGTGTTTCTGGGGACCTCGCTGTGGACCGGGCGCGGCGTCGACATCGAGCGGGAGGTGCTCATCGCCTTCGACCTGCTCCTGGTGGTGGTTCTTGGCCTTCTGCTCTATTCCGTCTCTGCCCGGGACCCCCAGTCGCCCCCTGGTGTCTTCGATGTGGTGCAGGTCGTTCTGGTGGTCAGTGCGCTATTGGCCGACGCGGTCGCGCTGTGGGCCATCGCCGCGCGCATCACCGAGTTCGGCTTCACCCCGAATCGCGTGGCCGCCCTGGGTGAGAACGTGATCCTTCTGGTCAACCTGGCGTGGTCCGCCGTGCTCTACATCCGCTTTCTGAGAGGGCGCGGATCGTTCACGGGCCTCGAACGGTGGCAGACGAATTACCTGCCCGTCTATGCCGTGTGGGCGGCGATCGTCGTGATCGTCTTTCCGCCGGTGTTCGGATACGTCTGACAGGGTGCCGATATATCCGTTCTCCGCGCCGGCCTTCGCGGCTGTGACCCGTTAGATTTCCGAGGGAGCAAGAGAATCCAACCTCGTCCATAACTCATCTGGGATGGGGTGTACGGCGAGGTCAAGGGTCTGCTGTACCCTCTCTGGACGGGTCATGCCGACGATGGTGGAGACGATGCGAGGATCGCGCATCGAGAACTGGAGGGCCGCTGCTGCCAGCGGGACGTCGAACTCGCGGCAGGCTTGCTGCATCGCGCGGACCTGCTCGATCATCTCCTTCGGAGCCTCCTGATACTCGTAGCGGGCGTATGCTTCGGGGCCCTTGGCGAGGATGCCGCTGCCGTAGGGGGCCGCGTTCAGGGCGGCTGTCCCGTGCTTCGCTGCCACGTCGAAGAGCGGGTCCGCACTCCGATTGACGAGCGTATAGCGGTTGTGGGTTATGACGGCCTCGAAGAGGTCCGTCTCGACGAACCGGATCAGGAGGTCTATCGGGCCGCCCGCGACGCCGAGGTGTTCGATAACCCCCTCTTTCTTGAACCCCCGCAGCACCTCGACCGGCCCACCCTCTGACATCATGTATTCGAAGGGCTCGCGGCCCGCTTCGGAGAGGTATTCCGGGTCGTGCAGATACACGAGTTGCAAACGGTCCAGCCCGAGTAGCCGTAAGGAACGCTCGACGGAGCGCCGGATCTGCTCGCCGGAGAAATCACCGCTCGTGGGGTCGCGGTCGGCCTTGGTGGCGAGCACGACGCTCTCTGGCAGGCCGCCCATCTCCTTCAATACCTCGCCGATACGGCGCTCGCTCTCCCCGTCGCCGTAGGCCGCCGCGGTATCGAGGAAGTTGATGGGGCTCTCGAAGACGGCCCTCAGCGTCTCTCGGGCCCGCTCCTCGCCGACCCTGTAGTCGAAGGTCTCGGGCATGTCCCCGAGCGGCGCGCATCCGACACACACAGGCGAGACCGAGAGGCCCGTGCTGCCAAGGGTCCTGCGTGACGAGGGATCTACTACTCTGCTCTGTGCCATCCAGATCCTCCAGATCCGAAGTACTACTACGCGCCATCAGCGGCGCGTTGCGCCGCGGCCTCGGTGTCTTCCAACGCTCTCTCCACGCTCTTGTTCCCCAGGAGCGCCTCCCTTATGCCCTCCCAGATGGCGTCCTCCACCGCAGGATAGTTCGGGTGCTTGGGTGGGACGAGCGCCGCCTCCTGCGCCCTCTCCAGCAGCCTCCATCGCCGATCCGCCAGCGAACCTTCTCCGGCCTCGGAGCGCGCGTCTTCTAAAGAGTCACTTCGCGCGGGAAGGGTTCCCAGCCTGGCCTCGTAGGCCTGCGACTCGCGCGAGGTCAGAAAGCGCAGCAGCCGGGTAGCGGCGGGGCGGTCGCTGGCGGTGCTCGGGATGGCGAAGGTGTGCGAGCTCGAGTATATGTGGCGCCCGGCCGGTCCTTCGGGATAGAGAGCGACGTCGAAGCGGCCCACGATCTCGCTCTGCCCGGGATCTACGTAAGTGTAGAAGCCACCGGGCCAGTCCGTGCTCATGGCGGCCCTGCCTTCACGGAAGCAGGCGGCGACCTCGTCGTAGTGCCAGTCAGGGATCTCCTGGGGCGCCGCCCACTCGTAGAGGTCCTTGAGCAACCCGAGCGCCCAGAGGCCAGCCTCGTCGTCGAAGTGCGGCGCGGGAGGACCATCGTCCTCGAACATCCTGCCGCCTGCCATCGCGTGCAGCTCGAAGAAGTGGCCGAAGAGTCCCGACTCCTTGCCGGGGAAGACGAAGCCGTAGAACTCTCCTTGCGGTCCCGTGGACCTGAGGCGCGACGCTGTCTCGCGCAGATCCTCCCACGATGAGGGCTGATCCTCCATCATATCTGTACGGTAGAGGAGGAGCTTCACGTCGAGGTTGCGCGGGACGCCGTAGAGCTGACCCTCTATACGCGCCAGCTCCAGCGTACGGGGGCTGAAATGTTCCAGCTCCCCAGCGTCGAGATCTTCGTCGAGGGGGGTAAGCCATCGTCTCTGGCTAGGGGCGTATTTGGTGTGGGTCGAGATCAAATCGTACGAGGTGGCCCCCGAGGCGAACTCATCCTCTATCCGCTCGTTGAGGTCTGGGTGTGTGGGGGCTACGACCGTCTCGACCTTCACGCCCTCGCGTTCCTCGAACTCTGCGAGACGCCCGTACAGGGGATCGTACATCGGCCCTCCGACGAGTAAGACCCGAAGGCTCATTCGAGTATCTGCCTTATACGTTCGGCGACGGCCTCGCCGAGCTTGCGGTGCTCGTCCGCATCGAGGTGGATGCCGTCGACGTCGCTGGAGACGATGACCCGAGAGGCGTCGAGGAACTCGGCCCCCTGTTGCCCGGCGAAGCGCTCGTAGTGCTCGGGGAACTGCCTGGATTTCTCCTCGGCACCCTCGAACATCTGCGCCATGTCCGTGAGCTTCGCGACCGCGGGAGGGGAGACCAGGACCACGACAGGAGCGCCGCCATCTGGTCCGCACCCGCTCCTGGTCATCATGTCGGCCAGGCTCGCCGCGCCCTGCGCGATGTCCGAGGCCGAGCTGCCGAAGCGCGCCTTCAGGTCGTTGGTCCCCAGCATCAGCGTTATGAGGTCTATGGGCTTATGCGACTCTAGGCACGCCGTCAGATAGGTCCTGCCGTTCTTGTAGTCTCCCTCGATAGGGTCGTCCCGGACGGTCGTCCTGCCTGGAAGACCTTCCTCGATCACACGATATCCCTCGCCCAGAATACGGGCCAACACCCCTGGCCAGCGCACGTCCTCGGGGAACCGCTCCCTGGTCTCTGGGTCCGAGCCCCAGGTATTCGAGTCCCCGTAGCACAGTATCGTCTTCACCCGACCCCCTCTCATCTCGAAGATCCCGAGTTCATTGTTGGCGCTATTCACAGGCCGGGTCAACCGAAGACCGGCGTAGCCGTGCAGGTTCTCCACATTCTTGACCGGGACAACCCCGCCGGTTAATGTCCTTTAGGGGGCGATGGCAGAGCGCGGATCATTCACGACCGACGGACTTTCAAAGTAGGCGGATGAACGAGCGACGATACCGGCAGGTCCACCTGGACTTCCATACCTCCGCCGACTGCGAGGGCGTCGGGGCTGACTTCGACCCGGAAGTCTTCGCCCGTACGGTAAAGGCGGGCCACGTCGACTCCATGACCGTCTTCGCCAAATGCCACCACGGGTTCTCTTACTACCCGACGGAGGTAGGCACGATGCATCCCAATCTCGCTGTGCCGGATCTCATGGGCGCCCAGATCGAGGCTCTGCACGGGATCGGGGTGCGCGTCCCTATCTACGTGAGCATCATGTGGGACGACCTCGCAGGCGAGAAGGAGCCTGGTTGGATCATCGCCCGCAGGGACGGAAGCCTCATGATCCGCCCTCCCCTCTCGAACGATTCGCCGTTGACGGGGGGACAGGGATGGACGACGCTAGACGTATCCACAGGGTACGGTGACTATCTGGTGGCGCAGACAGAGGAGATCTGCGACCGCTACGACGTCGACGGCTTTTTCTTCGACATCTGCTTCCCCGTCCCCAACTACTCCCCCTGGGGACAGACTCAGATGCGCGAAGCAGGCGTACATCCCGACGACGGCAAAGCGGTGCTCCGCTTTACCAGAGAGAACCTGAGACGTTTCCTGCAGCGCATGAGCGAGGTCGTCCGCGCGAAGGTCCCAGATGCCACCATCTTCTACAACGGCACGGTCAACCCGCGAATGGCCGAGACGCTCCCATACCAGACCCACTTCGAGATAGAGAGCCTTCCCACCTCCTCGGGGCTGTGGGGGTATCTGCACTACCCCGTCGTAGCGCGGCAGGCCCGCACCTACGGGGTGAACTTCCTCGGGATGACGGGCCGCTTCCACAAGGCCTGGGCCGACTTCGGTGGGTTGAAGACCAGCGACCAGCTCGACTACGAATGCGGCACCATCGCCGCCGCAGGAGGCGAGGTCTCCGTCGGCGACCAGCTCCACCCGAGAGCCGTCCTCGACCCCGCCGTCTACCGCCTGCTCGAACATTCCTTCGGGCGGATCGAGAAGCTGGAGCCTCTCCTGAGGGGCGCGAAGCCAGCGGCAGAGGTGGCGATACTGTCGGCGTACGAGACATCCTGTGAGGGAAATAGACCGGTCGACGCATACCTCGCCGATGTCGAAGGCGCGGCGCAGCTCTTTCTGGAGGCGGCTATACAGTTCGATATTGTTCACGCTTCGCACGAATCCTTCGAGGATTATGCAGCACTCGTGCTCCCCAACGGGATGGCGCTGTCTGCGGAGCTTCGCGAGAGGCTGGAGAGCTACGTATCTTCGGGAGGACGGCTGATCCTAAGTGGTACGGCGGCCCTCGACGGTGAGAGGGGCGAGTTCGGCCTTTCGGGGGTCCCTGTCGCCTACGAGGCACAGGCCCCGACGCTCCCGAGCTACCTGCGCCCCGACGAGGCGCTCGCGCATGGTACCGAGCTAGCCACCGACTACGACTACGTCTTCTACGAGCGGGCTCACCTGGTCCGCCCGCTGGGGGGTGCGGCGGCTCACGGAGAACTGCGTCGCGCTCTCTTCGACCGGACGTGGGAGCACTTCACGAGCCACGCACAGGCGCCGGTCGGGGAGTCGTTGGGTTCTCCGGGCGTGGTACAGAACGACAGCGTCCTCTATTTCGCCGCGCCG
>CADDZK010000064.1 GCA_902812425.1 Actinomycetota bacterium | reverse complement strand
TTTGCGGCCGGCACGCTCGAATACCTGGCGAAGAGCGGGCGCATCGGGAGGGCGCAGCGCCTCCTCGGCACCGCCCTCGACGTCAGGCCCGTGCTGAAGGTCTCAGGCGGTGAGGTCGTGCCCTTCAAACGCACCCGCGGGCGCAAGCGGCAGATGGCGGCCATCGTCGAGGAGGTCAGGCCCGCCGTCGAGGCGGGGCGTCCGCTCTACTTCGGGCACATCGCCGCCCCCGAGCTCCTCTCCGAGCTGGCCGAGCAACTCGGGGTCGAGGAGAAGCTCATCGCCGAGATAGGGGGGGTCGTGGGATCTCACGTCGGCCTGGGAGCCTATGGCGTGGCCCACCTCTAGCTTCGAGGCTGCGACGCTCCCGCGGCGTACGACCCTCACTGACCTTCGTTCGCGGCCCGTAACCGAGCTTCCCGGCGTGGGGCCGCGCATCGAGGCCGCGCTTAAGGACCTCGGGATAGCCTCGCTCGCGGATATGATCTCGCACTACCCCTCGCGCCACGAGGATCTATCGAACGTGAAGAGGATCTCCGAGCTGCGCGTCGGCGAGAGGGCCACGGTCTTCGGCACGGTGGTCTCTACCCGCCCGGTCGGCAGGCCCGTCAGGGGCCGCGCCCCAGGCTTCTCGGCCCAGCTCTATGACGGCACAGGCTATATCCCAGTGACGGTCTGGGGAAGGAGCTGGCTCCTGAACCAGCTCCTTCCGGATGTACGGGTGGTCGCCTCGGGTGAGGTCCAGAGCCGCTACGGGATACAGATAGCCGCGAAGAGCATCGAGGTCGTCGATGACCCGGAAGGCGACGAGGGGCCGCACGCGGGACGTTTCGTCCCCGTCTACCCCGTCAACAAGGGCATACAGGCGCGGAGGATGCGCACCCTCATCCACCGGGCCCTCGACGCGGCGGGCCGCATCCTCGACCCGCTGCCCGCCAACGTTCTCGTGCGCCACGGCCTGCCCAATCTGCACGACGCCGTACACGAGGTCCATTTCCCGACGGAGCGGACGCGCCTCAAGGCGGCGATGCGGCGTCTTGTCTTCCACGAGCTCTTCCTGATCCAATCCGGTCTCGCAGCCCGCAAGGCGCGCTTGGAGAGGACGGAGGTCGGTGGCAGGCATCGGGGCGACGGCAGCCTCCTCAACCCGTTTCTGAAGAGCCTCTCCTTCGGCCTCACGGGGGCGCAGGAACGCGTCATAGCGGAAGTCCTCGACGACATGCGCCGCGAGAGACCGATGCGTCGCCTCCTGCAGGGGGACGTCGGGAGCGGCAAGACTGTAGTCGCCGTCGCGACGCTACTCACCGCCGTCGAGGCGGGGGGCCAGGGCGCCATCATGGCCCCGACCGAGGTACTCGCCGAGCAGCACTACCTCTCGATCTCGACCGCCCTCGCCGACCTGCCGGTCAACGTCGTGCTCCTCACGGGCTCGCAGGGGGCGGCCGAGAGGCGTACGGTCCTCGAACAGATAGCCGCGGGTGAGGCTCACGTCGTCGTAGGTACGCACGCCCTCATACAGAAGGGCGTCGACTTCAAAGACCTCTCGCTCGTCGTGGTCGACGAGCAACACCGCTTCGGTGTCGGCCAGCGGACGGTCTTCCGCGAGAAAGGGACGACCCCCGATACCCTCGTCATGACCGCCACCCCGATACCGAGGACGTTGTCACTAACCCTCTACGGCGATCTCGAGGTCTCCCTCATAGACGAGCTGCCGCCGGGAAGAAAGCCCGTCGAGACGAGGATCGTCGACCCTGCGGAGCGGCTCGGGGCTTACGAGGAGGTCCGCAGGGAACTGGAGGAAGGCAAGCAGGCCTACGTCATCTGCCCGCTCGTCGAGGAGTCCGAGGCCTTAGAAGACGTGCGCGCCGCCGAGGAGCTAAAGGAGGAGCTGGCTGAGGAGGTCTTCCCCGAGAGAAGGGTGGGGCTCCTGCACGGCAGGATGAGGGCTCAGGAGAAACGCGAGGTCATGGCCGCGTTCAGGGCGGGGGAGATCGAGGTCCTCGTCGCGACGGTCGTCGTCGAAGTCGGGGTGGACGTGCCGAACGCGAGCGCGATCGTGATCGAAGGCGCAGAGCGCTTCGGTCTATCGCAGCTGCATCAGCTTCGTGGCCGCGTCTGCCGGGGACTTCATCCCCCGAAGTGTTTTCTCGTCGGCGCCCCCAAGACTGAAGACTCCGAACGACGACTCGTAGCGCTCGAGGAGTACCAGGACGGCTTCAAGCTCTCGGAGGTAGACCTCGCCATCAGGGGTGAGGGCACCCTCTTCGGGAGCCGCCAGAGCGGGATGCCTGACCTCAAGGTGGCGAAACTCCTGCGCGACGTGGACGTTCTCGTCGAGGCCCGTCGCGAGGCTTTCGCGCTCGTGGCGGAGGATCCCACGCTAAAGCGGCCCGACCACAGGCCCCTGCGGCGTGAGATCAGGGAGCTGCTCGGCGCGAACGTCGAGTGGCTCTTCAGGGAGTGAGTGTGTGAGGGTAATAGCCGGGTCCGCCCGCGGAACCAGGCTCGCCCCCGTCCCCAGAGGTGTGCGCCCCACCTTGGACAGGGTGCGCGAGAGCCTCTTCAACTCATTGGGCCAGTTCTTCGACGGTGGAGGCGTGCTCGACCTCTACGCAGGTACCGGTGCCCTCGGTATAGAGGCCTTAAGCCGCGGGAGCGAACGCGCCGTCTTCGTCGAGCGGGACAGGTGGGCAAGGAGCGTGATCCTCGAAAACCTCAGAAGGACGGGCTTGCAGGACAGGGGCGAGGTAATCGGCGGTGAGGTCGAGACGGTGCTCGGACGGCTGGAGGGACGCGGTGAATCATTCAATTTGATCTTCGCGGACCCACCATATAGAATCGCTGCGGCGGAGGTCGGGGGTATCTTGTACCGGCTACGTTCTCTGCTCGCGCCCGGAGGAAGGGTCGTGATCGAGAGCGGCGAGGCTCCGGTTGCAGGTGGCGAGAAAGGGGTAACGCGCCGCTACGGTGGCACGTTCGTAACCATACTTGGGCGGTCCGAGCTAACAATGATCGTGGCAGTATGTCCCGGGAGCTTCGACCCCGTGACGACGGGGCACCTGGATATCATCAGGCGCGCCTCGAAGATCTTCGACCACGTCGTCGTCGCCGTAGGCAGTAACATCCGCAAGCACTCTCGTATGCCCCCGGTCGAGCGGGCGCGGCTCATAGAGAAAGTCACATCCGATATGGACAACGTCTCCGTCGAGGTGATGGAGGGTCTCCTCGTAGATTTCGCCAGGGAACAGGGCGCCCGGGTCATAGTGAAGGGCCTGAGGGCCGTCTCGGACTTCGAGTCGGAGTTCGAGCAGGCGCAGCTCAACCGCACGATGTTCCCCGAGCTCGAAACCGTCTTCATAATGGCCTCGGCTGAGCACAGTTTCCTCTCTTCGAGCGCCGTCAGGGAGATAGCTTCGCTGGGCGGGGAGGTGCGCGGGCTCGTGCCAGACGGCATACTTGAGACCGTGCGGCAGATATATTCCGGCCCGGACGGTAATATATAGGGATCGTAGGCAAAGGATAGGTAGTAGAAGATGGACGTACTGGTACTCATAGACAGGTTGGAAGAACTGGTCGAGGACGCGCGGAGCTTCCCCGGCTTCGGCAACACGGCGATGATCGACCGGGACGCAGCCTTCGACATCATAGACCAGATGCGCCAGACGATACCCGAGGAGCTCAAACAGGCGCGCTGGATCGTGAAGGAGCGCCAGGCGATGCTCGACGAGGCGAGAAGCGAGAGCGACCGCATCATCCGCAGCGCCCAGGACGAGGCAGAGAAGATCACCTCCGAAGAAGAGGTCCTTAAAAGGGCCGAGAAACGCAGTGCTGAGATTATGGAGGACGCCCGCCGCCGCGAGCGCGAGATCAGGCTCGGCGCGGAGGACTACGCCGACGAGGTCCTCGCGAACCTGGAGGACAACCTCGGCAAGCTTCTGGAGGCCGTGCAGCGGGGGCGCACGAAGCTGCAGGGCGTCCAGGAGCAGTAGCAAGTAGTAAACTAACCACCATGAACCATTTGGTCCCCCTTAAGCGACCCGGCGCGGAGGTCGGAGATACACACGAGGTACGTGCCGAGTTCTCCGTAGATCCCTTCGATCTCTACGGGCGCCACCACGAGGTTACGAAGGCCGACGCAGACGTCGGCGTCACGCGCCTCTCGGAGGGCCTGCACCTCGACGTGCTGGTCAGGGCGACGGTCTTGACGACGTGCGACAGGACGCTCGAGCCGACGGAGCTGAACCTGGAGTTCGGCGACTCTGAGTTTCTCTCCGGGCCGGACCACAGGGGGGTCTCCGTCCGCGACTGGACCATCGACCTCGCGGACTATACGCAGCATGCCCTGCCGAGCGAGGTCCCGATGCAGGTTTTCTCGCCGGGCACGGAGCCCGTGCAGCCCGAGGGCAAAGGCGACGAGGTGGACCCGCGCTGGCGGGGCCTCGACGACCTCTTCGCCTCGGGGTTCTAGGTAAGTAGCAACCAGGAGGTATTACTATGGCCGTACCAAAGAAGAAGACGTCGCGGGCGCGCAGGAACCAGCGCCGGGCACACCATGCGATCACAGGCCCAGGCCTCGTCGCCTGCCCCAACTGCGGCGAGCCGCACGTCCCTCACAGAGTCTGTCCGGAATGCGGCTACTACAAGGGTCGCACGGTGGTCGCCGTAGAGGCCACCTAGCAGCAGCCCCGACAAAGCCGAATTCGTGCGTATCGCGGTAGACGCTCTCGGCGGGGATAACGCCCCGCGAGAGGTAGTCACCGGTACCATCGCAGCCGCCAGGAAGTTGCCAGACGACGAGCTCGTGCTCGTCGGTAGGCCGGGCCTGATCGAGCCGGGCTCAGATCTCCCGCAGAACGTCTCGCTGCGACCCTCCGGGGACGCCGTCGGGATGGACGAGGAACCGTCGGCGACGCTGAGGGCGCACCCGGATGCGAGCGTCGCCGTCGCGGCCGAGATGGTCCGCGACGGAGAGGCTGATGCGTTGTTCTCCGCTGGGAACACGGGTGCGACGGTGGCGGCCGCGCTTCTACGAGTGGGACGTCTCGATGGATGCCGCAGGCCGGCTATCGCCACGGTGCTACCTTTCCCTTCGCCTGTCTTGCTCCTCGACGCCGGGGCCACCGTCTCGTGCAGGCCGCAGGACCTCTTGAATTTCGCTATCCTTGGAGGCGTGTTTGCGAGACGCTACTTCGGGTTGGACGACGAGGCGCGCATCGGGCTCGTCAACGTCGGCGAGGAGCCGGGGAAGGGCAACGACCTCGCCAAGGAGGCGTACCGCTTGATGGACGAGTCGGGAATCCGTTTCGTCGGAAACGTCGAGGGAAGAGATATCGGACGTGGGGTGGCTGACGTGCTCGTTACGGACGGCTTCACGGGCAACATCGTCCTCAAGACGGCCGAGGGGGTGGCCAGAGAGATCCTCCTCATGGTCCGCTCGGCGGTGACGAGTGGTGCTTTGAGCAAGCTCGCGGCGGGCGTCCTTCGCCCGCGGCTGCTCGGGGTGCGCGACCAGGTAGATCCCGAGAACTACGGGGGCTCATTCCTGCTCGGCGTCAGGGGGTCGGTCGTGATCGGCCACGGAAACGCGCACGCCAGGGGCATCGAGAACGCCTTGCTCGGTATCTCGCGCACCGGCGCGGGCCTCTCGGAGAACCTGCAGGAAGTGCTCTCCGCCCATCGCTTGCGTTCGTCCGAGGGAAGGCCAGCGTGAACGGCCGCCCCGTCGGCAGGATCGTGGGCGTCGGTCGCGCCCTCGGCAGCAGGGTCGTAACCAACGCCGACCTCGAGGGCGTCCTCGACACTACGGACGAGTGGATCTCGACCCGCACGGGCATTAAGGAGCGCCGCTTCGTGGACGAGGGCGAGAACGCCGCGACGCTTGCCGTAGAGGCGTCGAAGAAGGCGCTCGAACACGCCGGGGTCGACGGCGAGTCCGTCGACCTGGTGATCTGCGGAACCTCGACGGCGCCCGAGTCCATGCCTTCGGTCGCTTGCCTGGTGGGCGAGGAGATCGGGGCCCCGGGAGCGGGCGCGATGGATCTGGCGGCGGCGTGCGCAGGGTTCTCCTACGCTGCCACCGTCGCTTCATCCATGCTGCGCTCCGGCGCGGCCGGCAGGGTCTTGCTCATAGGTGCAGACGCGATGAGCACGATAGTAGACCCAAAAGACCGCTCGACGGCGGTCCTCTTCGGCGATGGAGCCGGTGCCGTGGTCCTCGACGCCGGCGAAGGAGACTCCGGCTTCGTCGACCACATCCTCGGGGCCGACGGCAGGGGAGCCCCGCTCGGGCGGGCCGGACATCCGGGCGACGAAGAGAAGCTCTTCCAGAACGGCCGCGAGGTCTTCAAGTTCGCCGTAAGAATTCTGCCAGACATGGTCGAGAAGCTCATCTCGCGCAACGGGCTCTCACCCGAAGACGTCCAGTACGTCATCCCCCATCAGGCAAATGCACGCATAATACGCTCCGCGATACACAAGATGGAGATACCGGAGGATCGGGTGGTGATCAACCTCGACAGGTTCGGGAACACCTCGGCTGCGAGCATCCCGCTCTCCTACCCGGACATCTACGACGAGATGGAAAGGGGCAAGTACGTCATCACCGTGGGCTTCGGGTTCGGCCTGACCTGGGCTGCGAACCTGTACAGGATCTAGCTTGCAGGGAGAAGAGATGAAACGGGCCGTGGTCTTCCCGGGTCAGGGCACCGTGGGAGGTGAGATCACCGGCGCCGCGCGTGACGCCGTGCTCGACTACGTCGGGGACGGAGGGGTACCCTACCAGCTCTCCGTCTTCGCGAGCTCCGTCGACCTCCTGTATCGTCTACGGGAGGCGGGGATCGAAGCCGACGTCGTGGCAGGCCACTCGCTCGGCGAGTACGCGGCGGCCCACGCCGCAGGGAGCCTCGGGCTTGCGGACGGCGTCCGGCTCGTCGCCGAGAGAGACCGCCTGATGAACGAGGCCGCACACGAGAACCGTGGAGGGATGGTGGCCTTGATCGGCGCTGACCCCGAGGAGGTGGCGAGGGCTACGGAGGAGGCCGACGGCACCGTCGTCGCCGCAAACTTCAACACGCCGCGCCAGACCGTCGTCTCAGGGGAGATGGGCGCGCTGGAGGAGGTAACGGAGGGCCTGCGCGGGCGCAAGGTGAGGTTGCAGGTGGCGGGTGCTTTCCATTCACCGCTCATGGCGGGGGCTGCGCGGGAGATGGAGAGGCTGCTCGATGCGGTCCGATTCGAGGAGCCGGAGAGGCCGATGGTAGGGGCGACGGACGGGGCGCTGCTCACGACGGCGGGCGAGGTGAGGGAGGCGTTACGCAACCAGATGCTCTCCCCTGTACGGTGGGTGGCCGTCGTCGAGCGCCTGCTCGATCTGGGGGTGCGTGAGATCTTCGAGGCAGGGGAGGATGGGACTCTGACCAGGATGCTTAGGGACTTCAAGAGAAAAGACGTCGAGGGCAGGACGGCGAAGGAGGTGCTCGCGTGAAGGCGCCGCTCGGGCCGGCCGAGATCCGCCAGCTCATCCCGCACCGCTACCCCTTTCTGCTCGTAGACAGAATAGAGGAGCTCGAAGCCGGCGTGCGGGCCGTCGGCGTGAAGAACGTCACCCAGAACGAGCCTTTCTTCCAGGGTCACTTCCCCGATTACCCCGTCATGCCGGGCGTGCTCATCATCGAGGCGATGGCCCAGGTCGGGGCGGTCGGCGTCATGGCGGGCGGGGAGCACACAGACAAATTCGCTCTCTTCGCAGGCATAGACGGCGTCCGGTTTCGCCGGCAGGTCTTGCCGGGCGACGTACTCAGGATGGAGGTCGAGATAACGCGTCTGAAGGGCAGGGTCGGCAGGGGCAAGGCCAGGGCCACCGTCGGGGACGAGCGGGTCTGCGAGGCCGAGCTCATGTTCGCCTTCGCGCAGAGGGGGGAGGTCGAGTGATCGGGGAAGGGCGCGTCGCCATCGTCACCGGCGGCGGGCGCGGCATAGGCCGCGCCGTGGCCGTGCGCCTCGCGAGAGAGGGCGCGGACGTCGCGATCTCCTACCGTTCCAACGACGCGACCGCACAGGAGGCCGCCGAGGAGGTAAGGGCCGCGGGGGCGCGGTGTGAGATCTTCAAGGGCGACGTAGCGTCGCCAGGGGACGTGGAGGCGTTGTTCAAGGGTGTTGGCGAGGCCTTCGGGAAGATCGACATTCTCGTCAACAACGCCGGTGTCACCAGGGACAACCTCATGATGCGGATGAAAGAAGAAGAGTTCGACGACGTGCTCAAGACCAACCTCAAAGGGACATACCTGTGTACGCGTGCCGCACTGCGGCCGATGATACGGGCCAGGTGGGGCAGGATCGTCAACGTGTCCTCGGTCGTCGGGCTCGTCGGAAACGCCGGGCAGGCCAACTACGCTGCCTCCAAGGCTGGGATCATCGGCTTCACCAAGAGCGTCGCGCGGGAGGTTGCGCAGCGTGGAATCACGGCCAACGTCGTCGCGCCGGGCTACGTCGAGACAGAGCTCACGGGTAGCCTGCCAGAGAAGGTCAAGGACCAGATCAGGGGCCAGGTACCAGCTGGCAGATTCGGGGAAGCGGAGGAGGTGGCCGAGGTCGTCGCGTTCCTCGTCGGCGAAGGCGCCGGCTACGTTACGGGCCAGACCGTGGCCGTCGACGGCGGCATGACTATGCAGTAAGGCGTTTTCGGTTTACACTACCCCCTATTGCGGGATGGGTTATTAGCAACTTGTAAAAGTCTTAGAGAGGAGAGACGGCTTGGATCGCGAAGAAGTACTCGGCAAGATACAGGAGATCACCGCCGACAGGCTGGGAGTAGACGAGGGCGACGTCACGCCCGACGCGTCCTTCCGCGAGGACCTGGAGGCTGACTCCCTGGATCTGGTAGAGCTCATCATGGAGTTAGAGGAGCAGTTCGGGATGGAGATCCCGGACGAGGAGGCTGAGAAGATCACCACGGTCGAAGAGGCCGTGGACTATGTGATGGAGCATCAGGCGGCGTGACCGAACCCACCGCGAACGGTAGGGGACGCGCGCTCATAACCGGCGCAGGGGCCATTACGCCCCTCGGCAGCGGGGTGGAGAACTTCTGGGACGCCGCCCTACACGGAAAGAGCGGGATCGGTGAGATCACGCTCTTCGATCCCTCGCCCTATCCTTCGAGGATCGCGGGTGAGTGCTGGGACTTCGATCCTACGGACTTCATGAGCAAGAAGCAGGCGAGGAGGATGGACCGCTTCGCCCAGCTCGGCATCGCTGCAGGCATCGAGGCCGCCGAGGGCGCAGGGATAGTCGACCTCATCCGCGAGAGCCCCGAGCGCGTCGCCATCGTTATGGGCAGCGGTATCGGGGGACTCTCGACCTGGGAGCGCGAGTACCGCGTCCTGAACGAGCGGGGCCCGGGAAGGGTGAGCCCGTTCCTGATCACGATGATGGTCCCGAACATGGCCGCAGGGCAGCTCGCGATCATACTCGGCGCGACGGGGCCGAGCCAGTGTCCCGTCCTGGCGTGCGCCACGGGGGGAGAGGCTATCGCCGAGGGGCTCGAGCTGATCCGCCGCGGCGACGCGGACGTCGTAATCGCCGGCTCCGCAGAAGCACCGATTACGCCCCTCTCGATGGCAGGCTTCTGCGCGATACGCGCCGTGAGCCGCCGCAACGACGAGCCTGCCCGCGCGAGCCGTCCCTTCGACGAGGGACGCGACGGCTTCGTGATGAGCGAGGGCGCAGGTGCCGTGGTCCTCGAAAGCGAGGAGCACGCGCTGCGCCGCGGCGCAGAACCTATCGCCGCCGTGGCAGGCTACGGACGCACGACCGACGCCTACCACGTCACAGCCCCCGACGAGGAGGGCCGCGGCGTCGAACGCGCGATGCTCGCAGCCTTCGAAGATTCCGGCCTGAGCACCAAGGACGTCGGCCACGTCAACGCCCACGCCACAGCCACCCCGACCGGGGACGGGCCCGAGACCAAGGCGATATCGAGGGTCGTGCCGCACGCACTGGTCTCGGGGACGAAGTCCATGACCGGACACTCCTTCGGGGCCGTCGGCGCCACAGAAGGCATAATGTGCGCCCTCGCCCTCAAGCACAAAGTTGCCCCACCGACCATCAACCTGGAGAATCTGGCCGACGATTGCGAAGAGCTGAACTACGTGGGAAGCGAGCCTGTGGAGGCGCCCGACCTGAAGGCCGCGATCTCGAATTCCATGGGATTCGGCGGACATAATGTCGTGATCGCGTTCACACGTGTAGAATAGAGAACGAGATGTCTATAAGAGACCTCATAGCGATCCTTCCGGAACCTTTGAGGCAGCGCTCGCTGACCCACCCGAGCGTCGCCGACCCGTACGAGTCGAACGGGCGGCTGGAGTTCCTCGGCGACTCGGTCCTGAACAGCCGCGTCGCCGAGCTCGTCTTCCACGGCTACCCCGAGCTCCTCGAAGGGGACTTGACGCGCATCAGGGCCCACCTGGTGAGAAAGTCGTTCCTCGCGATGGTCGGCAGGAGCGAGGGTATAGAGGAGATCATCGAGAGCTCCGTCATCAACGACTCGGTCATCGCTGACACCGTCGAGGCGATAATCGGGGCGGCCTACCTCATAGACAGGGACCTCGTGCTGAGGACACTGGATGAGATCTTCAACCCCGCCGAGGTCGACACCGACGAGCTGCGCGACTGGAAGACGCTGCTGCAGGAGACCCTGCAGGCCGACGGGCTCAGGCCGACGTACCGCGTGATCTCCAAGCAGGGACCGGCGCACAGGCCCAGCTTTACTTCGAGGGTATCGGTCGAGGGACGTGAGGTCGCAACCGGCGAGGGCAGCTCCATCAAGGAGAGCGAGCAGGCCGCCGCCAGAAACGCCCTGGAGATCCTCGGTATTCGCCCCGTTCCACGTTCCGCCGTCGAGGTTCACGTAGGCGCCTAGCGCTCGTCCTTTTTGGCTATCTGATAGCACCGTGCGGCAGAAGGGCGTGCACGCCCTTCGCGCCGTTGACCACCTGGGTGACGCGGAGATCCACAGCCACGCTTGCCAGCGCGAGCGCCCGGTGGCGATCCAAGCCGAGTAGCTCGCCCATGAGGTCGAGCATAGCTTCGACGGCGAGAAACATCGCCTCGTCGAGGTCGTCATGGAAGCCGAAGGAGATCCAACCTTCCTGCGTGAGCGCCCGCGGCGTCCCTAGGCGCAGATCGGGGCGGAGCCGGAAAGAGAGCTCGGCGCGCTCCATCGGGCACTCTATTGCCGTCTTGCATACTTCGCCGTCCCCCTGAGCCGCGTGTCCGTCGCCCACGGAGAAGAGCGCCCCCGGTACGGCGACGGGCAAGAAGAGCGAGCTTCCGGCCACGAGCTCCTTGCAGTCTATGTTGCCGCCGACGGCGCGCGGCGGCGGGGTCGGGTGGAGGCCCGCCTCGTCGGGCGGCATCCCCATGACGCCCATGAAAGGCCTGAGGGCGACGGTATGCCCATACTGGTCACGTCCTACGAGGGCGTCGGGATCGAGCGTCCATTCCAATATCTCTTCGCGGTCGGCCACGCCAAGACGCTGGTTTAACTCTCTCGGATACCACCCCCCGGTTACCGTCCGGCCCCAGGTTCCGGTACGCAGATCCACGACACGCACCTCCAGGGTCATGCCTGGCTCGGCACCGGCTACCTCGACGGGACCGCACAACGCGTGTCCGTCGCCGCGCCACTCGGGGCGGAAGTCCTCGAAGCGCCGGCGCTCTCCCGTCTTCCGGGACGGCTCCAGCTCCCATCCCGACTCGAGCGTACTGAAAACGACCGTGTCCCCGGAATCTATGGTCAGAGCCGGGGGCAGCTCACGCGAGAAGACGCCGTGTAGAGTATCTCTTCCCGGCTCTATGCTGTGCATTGCCACGCGTGCCCTCCTCCGTTGCTCCCGAAGACGACCGCCTCCAGTATAGGGAGGATCCTTGCAAACATCGTTCGTATGCCCGATCAGCTGCACGTCAAATAGAGGAACAAGGGCTATAGATGCGCTCGCTGGCGGCTCGTTTGCTGCACTTTCCCTCGTGCTTTCGGGGCGGAAGTTGCGTAAAATAAAGCCCAGTGCTCTCGGCGATCTATATCAAGGGCTTCAAAACCTTCGCCCGGCCGGTCAGGATGCCGCTCGAAGCTGGGATCATATCGATTGTCGGACCCAACGGGTCGGGGAAGAGCAACATCACCGACGCCGTGCTCTTCGCGCTCGGGGAGCAGAGCCCCGGGGTCTTGCGGGCGGGGGCTATGAGCGAGCTTATCTTCTCCGGCTCGGAGACGCTCCCCGCCGCCAGCGCGGCCGAGGTAACCCTGGTCCTGGATAACGATGAGGGCAGGATCTCACTCCCTTACAGAGAGGTCTCCCTGACGCGTCGCATCTCCCGGGCTGGCGAGACGGAGTACAGGATCAACGGTTCCCGCGCCAGGCTGGCTGACGTACGCTCCGTGGCCGGTGAGGCTGGCCTCGGACGCCACAGCATCCTGCGTCAGGGGGCCGTCGACTCGATAGTCGCCGGCGGAGCCGCCGCTTGCCGTCTCGCGCTCGAAGAGGCGGCGGGACTCGGCGTCTACCGCAGACGACGCGTCTCCGCGAGCCGGCGCCTCGAGAGGGCCGACGCCCAGCTCGAGCGGACCCGTCAGCTTGAGGCGGAGTTGGAGGGCCAGCTACGCAGGATCGAGAGAGAGGCCGTAGCCGCCCGCGAGTACAGGGAGATCGAATCTCGCTACCGCGAGCTCTCCCTCGCGCATCTCTACAGGATCGCAACGAGGGAACTCGACGGCCTCAAAGAGAAACTGGAAGAGGCGACCACGCACGCCGCGAACCTGGCCGCACGCGAGCGGGAGGTCCGCGAGGAAGAGGGGAGGGTCGAACGTAGGCTGCGGCAGCTGGAAGACGACCTCGGCAAGACCGAACGCCGGCTCGAAGCCCTCGAGGACAGCGCCGAGGACCTGCGAACGGAGGCTCTCCGCTCCGACAGAGCCCTCTTGCGTCTTGAGGCAGGGCGGGGACGTGAAGGGGAGAGGCGGCTCGCCGCATCCCGCCTGGAAGACGAGTCGGGCCGGGTCTCCCGCGCCGTGGAGAGCCTGCAGCAGAGGGCCACAGAGCTCGAAGCCGAGTGTGCCGCGAATCGGGAAGAGTCAGAGCACATGCAGAAGGTCGTCGCCAGGGCTCGTGCTGCGAGCGCGGCCGCCGAGCGGGAGAGGACGAGGCTGGCCAGGGAATTGGAGAGCCTGCAGGCCCGCATCGCCAGGGTCGCCTCCGGCGGAGGGGACGGCGTAATGTCCGAGGAGGAGCTCGCACGCCTGGTGACCGTGACCTCGCATCTCCAGGATGCGCAAGACCGCGCGACGGCGGCGAGGCTCGAAGACCTGCGCGGCGAGGTCGGTGACGCGCTAGCCCGCGCCGACGGGCTTGTCGAAGAGGTCAGCCGCCGTCGCGGTGCGCTCGCCGCCGCGATCGGAAGGGCCGAGTCGAGGATGCGTTCATATCGGGAGGCGGCGCCCGAAGGCGCGGGTACGCGGCTCTACGAGGTGATAAGGGCCCGCCCCGGCTACGAGGTCGCGGTCGAGGCCGCGCTGGGCGAGTACGGCGCAGGGGTACTCGCCGAGAACCTCGTCGAGGGGATGAAGCTCGTCTCCGACACAGAACCCGTTGCCGTCCGTCTCGATGCCCGCGCCATGGAAGCCAACGGGGCTGTGCCGGGGAAACCCCTGATCGAATGCGTCGAGGTCCTGGACGCCCGCTACGACGAGGCCGTGCAGCGCCTCCTGACGGGCATCTTCGTCGTCGAGCGCCCGGACGACGGCGCCAACGCGAACGGCTACGTGGCCGTCACGCGCGGCGGCTTTCGCCTGACGCGTACCGGCGTCAGCCTCCGGCCCGGCTCCGGCAACTTCGCGCGCGAGGCGCGCCTCGCGGCCTGGATGGAACACCTCGAAGCGCTCAAGAACGGCCCCGGCGGCCTTCTCTACGACGCCAGAGAGAACGTTTCGAACGTCTCCGAGAGCCTGGCCTCGCTCGCGGTAACGGTGCAGGAGCTCTCCTCCCTCGCAGACCGCACCTCCAGAGCGCACGCCCTGATCTCACGCCAGGCCCTGCGCCGCAGCGCAGCCGCACGGAACGCGCGTAACGACCACCTGGAGCGCGAGAGGACGTCCGCTGCGCTCTCGCGTGAAGCATCCGAGAAGGAGCACGCGGTGGCCGAGGCGGGAAAGATCGCTTCCCGCGCGAATGAGGACTTGACCGG
>CADDZK010000063.1 GCA_902812425.1 Actinomycetota bacterium | reverse complement strand
GTACGAAACGCAGCCTCTTTGTCGACGATTCTCTTCTGAAGTGTGTCGATCAGCATCTCGAGCCGAGCCTCAGGATCTTCCGGAAGCGTATTCTCGTTGAGTTCCCGATCTATGTCAGACCTCGTGCTCTCGAGCGCGGCCTCGAAGAGCAAGTGCTCCTGTGTAGGGAAATAGCGGTAGGCAGTCGCCCGCGAGACGAGCGCCGCGTCAGCGACCTCCGCCACCGTCGGTCTCCGCCCTTCCTCCAAGAGCTCTACAGCCGCAGCCAATATCGCTGTGCGGGTGCGGCGTTTCTGATTGACCCTTCCTTCCTGTTGCCAAGCCTCAACCATGGTGGCTCGCCCTTCCTCTTGACTACGATCAACGCTTACTATACCATGATCTCGCTATGAGACTATAGTCTCATAAGCAAAGAGTAGAGGCAGAAAGGAGGAGGTTCGAAGATGACACTCGAACAATCACAGGCCAAACACGTCCAGCCCGGTCGGGGGACAACGTTCCGGGCCAGGGGCGATCTGTTCTTCTTCAAAGTGGTGGGTGAAGACAACGACGACGCCTTCTCGATGTGCGAAGTTTGGAACGTTCCCCAAGGTGGGGTTCCCCCGCACATTGACCACCGCGATGATGAGGCGTTCTTCGTATTGGAGGGAACCTACGCTTGTCGGCTGGGGGATCGAGATCTCACGTGCGGCCCGGGTGAGTCCTTCTTCGCACGGCGCGGAACGCCACACGCTTTCAAGAACGTGGGCGAAGCGCGGGCGCGGATGTTGATCGTGCAGTCCCCCGGTGGTGTCATCGAGAAATAAATGGAGGAAGCCTGGGAGAAGATCGAGGATCCTTCGAATCCACCGCCGCCGGTCGAGCCGGACTTCGAGAGGGTCATGGCGGTTGCGCAGAAGTACGGCATCGAGATGTTGCCTCCCGCGTAGACCATTGGTCAACCGTGGCAATCGACCTGAACAAAGTCCTGCTAGAGAAGCTTCAGCTTCGCCGTTGAGTTTCTCAGGTCTTCGAGGAAGCTATCCATCTCCTGCATACGCTGACGGGCGATCTCCTTGCTACTTTCGAGGATGAGCAGTTCGGGGATCCGCTGCCTGAGGCTCTCAGCGTGCCAGATCGCCGTCGGTATATCGGGTACGTCGTCCTCGGTGCCGACCATGGCGAGCATGCGGGAGATGCCTATGGCGCCCAGGTAGTCGAGGCCCACCGCGTCCTTGAGGAGGATGGTCTCTGAGGAGGTGCTGGTGGGAGCACCCGGCGGGTGGCGTTCTATCGCCTCGATGACCGCCTGGCTCGCCTGCGGGGGAAAGTCCCAGTCCTTGAGGATACGGCGGGCGACCGCGGCAGAGCGTTTAGCGTGGTCAGACGGCTCCCGCAGGGCGTAGGCTTTGTAGAGCCCGATGTCGTGCAAGAGGGCGGCGACGCGCAGTATCTCCCTATCGTAGGAGACGCCCTCCGCGGCCGCGAGCTCCTCAGCCAGTGCATGGACCCGCAGGCAGTGGGCGTACCCGTAGACCGGGTGCGTCCCCACCCTGGCGACGAGTGCCTCTATCTCCTCCACGAGAGACTTCATCGTAGAGAGTCTAGCGAATAGGTTCCGCCGGTGCGAGTGTGTGGCCCTCAGGCGCTGCTTGCGGCGCTCGTGCCGGTTGCCTCCTCGATGGCCGTAAGCGGCCTCTCCACGTTCTCAAGGGACTTGCCTTCGGACCTAACGCCGAGCACCAGCTCGATGATGGCGGCGAAGATCATGAACCCCGCGCCGACGAGGTAGGCGACGAACAGCTTCCCTGCGTTGCCCGTACCTATTATGTTGCCGAACAGGACCGGGCCTGAGATCCCGCCGACCGCCGTGGCTATGGAGTAGAAGAGGGCTATTGCCATCGCGCGGATCTCCATCGGGAAGATCTCGCTTACCGTCAGGTAGCCGGCGCTCGCGGCGGCCGAGGCGAAGAAGAAGACGATGCACCACAGGATCGTCTGCGTGGTCGCCGTCAGGATGTCCAGGTAGAACAGGTAGCCTGTCAGGGCCAGCAAGCCCCCCGAGATAAAGTAGCAACCGGAGATCATCGCCACCCGCCCTATCGTGTCGAAGAAACGCCCGAGGAGCCACGGGCCGAGCACGTTGCCGACGGCGAACGGGAAGATGTAGTAGGGCACGCTGCCAGAGCTTATCCCGTAGAACTGCGTCAGGACGAGCGCGTACGTAAAGAAGATGGCGTTGTAGAGGAAAGCCTGAGACCCCATGAGCGTCAGCCCGAGGATGGTGCGCTTGGGGTACATCTGGAACATGGCCCGAAGGATTATGCCGAACCCTATGCTCTCCCGCTGCTCGACGGTCAGCGGAGGTCCCTCGACCTCGGGTAGCTCCCGTCTTGACTCCCTGCGCACCTCTTCTTCTATGTACTTGGTAGTCTCCTCCGCCTCTTCGGTACGGCCGTGGGTCAGAAGCCAGCGCGGGCTCTCGGGGACGTAGCGCCTTATCAGGAGTACGCAGATACCGAGCGCAGCACCGAGCCAGAAAGCCACCCTCCAGCCGTAGTACTGGTTCACGAGGTTAGGGTTGAGCAGGAAGATCGAGAGCGCACTGCCCATCATAGCCCCGATCCAGTAAGAACCGCTGATGGCGAGGGCGACCTGTCCCCTGAAGCGCGCGGGGATCAACTCATCCACCGCAGAGTAGATGGCCGAGTACTCGCCGCCGATGCCCGTGCCAGCCATAAAGCGGAAGACAACGAAGCTCCAGAAGCTCCACGAGAAGGCGGTGAGGAAGCTGAAGACGAGGTAGACGCCGAGCGTGATCAGGAACAGCCTCTTCCTCCCGAAGCGGTCCGTCAGGTAGGAGAAGAAGAGCGCCCCCGTGCAAGCCCCGGCGATGTAGATTCCCCCCGCCAGTCCGACCTGACCCGGTGTGAGGTTCAGCCCGGAGTCGGGTGTCGCGAGCACGCCGGCTATGTTGCCGACGATCGTCACCTCCAGCCCGTCGAGTATCCAGGTAACCCCCAGGGCTATGACGACCAGCCAGTGCCACCTCGCCCAAGGCAACCTGTCCATTCGCGAAGGAATGCGACTCTCGACCGCGTGCGTACCCGCGCTACCGTTGCTCACCACGCCTCCTATCTATCCGCCCCGGTCTCACCCGCCGGTCGCTCAAGGACTTCCCTGCGCGATGCTTACCCTCTGCGATCCATCCCTAACCCCGCCCGGAAGCGGTTGTTTGTTTATCTCTTCCGGGAGGTATTAATAGGGCTTACGCGCGGGAGGAGCAGCATAGGTGAGGAGAGCTAGATGAGCGATTTTCCGGCGAAGATCCTGGTGGCCACCGACGGTTCAGAGGACTCGGTCCTGGCCGTACAGGCCGCCGTTGACCTCTCCAGAGAGACCGGCGCGCAGCTGCACGTCGTCCACGTGGGCGAGTCGCTACCGCTCTATCCTCCTCCGGCCGCTGGTCCTCCTCCGTCTACGCCGTCGAGGGATGAGATCCGCCAGGTGGCCCAGCGGTTGCTCGACGCGCAACTCAGACAGGTCGAGGAGATGGGGGGCAAGGTCGAAGACGCCCACCTGCGGATGGGCCGCCCGGCGGAGGAGATCCTGCGCCTGAGCGAGGAGATCGTCGCCGGCCTTATCGTGGTCGGCAACCAGGGCCTGAGCGGAAGGTTCAGCAGGATGAGACGCTTTGTTATGGGTAGCGTCTCAGAGAACGTCACGCGCTACGCCCGCTGCTCGGTCATGGTGGTGCGCAAGGACCTCTACGACCGTCCCTCGACCTAGAGAAGGGGCACACCCCATCTAACCGGGCGATAGACGCCTTGCGTCCTCGCGCTCCGGTGGATCTGCGAACACCCCAGGGTGGAGTATGCGGGCCAGGATCTCGACCCCATCGACGAGCCGCGGCGCGGGCCTGGAGAAGTACGAGTTGGCGTCCACGACCCACACGCGCCCCTCTCTGAGGGCTGAGAGCTCCGACCACCCGGGGAGATCCGGCAGCAGGGCCCGGGCTTCCCGTTCCGCCCGCCCCGCGTCGAAGCCGCAGGGCATGAGGATGAGGACCTCGGGGTCGGTCTCGAAGACCCGCTTCCAATCGAGTCGCGCGGAGACCTCGCCAGGCCCGGCGAAGATCTCTTCGCCCCCGGCAAGACGGACCATCTCAGGCACCCAGTGGCCAGCAGAGAACGGCGGGTCGAGCCACTCGATGCACCCGACGCGAGGACGGGGAAGACCGGCGACGGCATCTTCTACGCGGACGAGCCTCTCTTCGAGCGCGGTGATCCTCGCGCGGGTCTCCTCTCCCCTGCCGAGGACCTCGCCGATCCTGGCCGCATCGCCGAGGACATCCCCGAGCGAAGAAGGGTTGAGCGAGAGGATCTCTGGCGCGTGGCCCATCCCCGAGACCGCCGCCTCGACGACGTTCATGGAGACGGCGCAGACCTCGCAGAGACCCTGAGTAACGACGAGGTCGGGGGAGAGTCTTTCGAGCAGGTCCGCGTCGAGGGCGTAGATGCTGCCCTCGTCGGTCAGGGCGCCGACGGCGGCGTCTATCTCGGCGCTCGTCATGGAGTCGCTCTGCACCTTGCTGCTCGTGAGCTTCGGGAGTCTCTCGACGCCTAAGGGGTAGTCGCACTCGTGCGTTACGCCGACGAGAGTACTTGCGGCACCGGCGAAGTGGACCATCTCGGTGGCGCTGGGGAGCAGGGTGGCTACGCGCAAGGGGGCCTCAGCGCAGTTTGCGGAGGTCGCGCAGCAGGGCGGCCTGGCCTATGTCGTCTATCGTCAGCATCCCGACCAGGTTGCCGCTCTTCACTACAGGCAGGGCCCTGAGGCCGCTCTCCTGCAGGACGCGGTGGCCTTCCGTGAAGAGGTCGGCGTCCGGCGAGATGGTCGGGAACTCAGTCTTCATCAGGTCGCGGACGGTGGCGTAGCGGTCCGGGGAGTGGGCTGCGGCCATAATCTCGTTGCGGGTGATGATGCCGACGAGGTCGCCCTCTTCGTCGAGGACGGGGAAGTCCTCCTGGTAGCCGTGGATGACGGAGTCGAGGATCTGGCCGAAGTTGTGATAGGGCGTTACGGTCTCGGTACGTCCCTTGGTCCCCATGACGTCGGAGACGGTGAGCCCTCGCATCTGCTCCCTCTGGCGGACGAGCTGCGCCTCGCCGCTCGCGCCGAGGAAGACGAAGAAGCCGACGATGGCGAGCAGGAAGTTGTTGGAGAAGAGCCCGAAGAGGATAAAGAGGATGGCGAAGACCTGCCCTATGGTCGACGAGATATCCGTAGCGCGCACCGGCCCGAGGCGCGTCGCGAGCAGGCCGCGCAGCACGCGGCCACCGTCCATCGGGAAGGCGGGGATCATGTTGAAGACCACGAGGACGACGTTGATCGAGCCGAGCGCGGCGAAGACCTGTCCCAGGGACCCGACGCCCGAGAGTATGTTCGTCGGGACGGAGAGGCTGCCTCCGAAGAGCAGGGCCAGCCCGAAGAAGATCGGGGCGAGCACCACGTTGACGAGCGGCCCCGCCACGGCGACCTTCACCTCGTCGATGGGCCTCTCGGGCAGAGACTTCATCCTGGCGAGCCCGCCGATGGGTAGGAGCGTGATGTCCTGAACCTCGCTCCCGAGACGTATGGCCACGAGCGAGTGTCCGAACTCGTGGAGCACGACGCAGAAGAACAGAGCAACAACTATGCCGACGGTGACGAGCGCGTTCACGACGCTCCCCGAGTCCCTGAAAGCCAGGTAGCCGAAGAAGACGAGCAGCAAGAAGAAGCTCCAGTGGACCCTGACGTCTATACCGAAAGCGCGCCCTATCTTGAAAGATCCACCCATCCTCATGAGTTTACCCCACCCGCGGGCGGCAGATGTGATCCCATAGAGACCGCTCCCCCTGCTAGAATCGAGGGGTGGAGGAACGCACCGAAAGCTACCGTCTCGTTACGAGTGCAGAGGACCTCGCCGCCATAGCGAAGACCCTGGAAGGCGCCGAGGCCATCGGCGTCGACCTCGAGACCACGGCCCTCTCCCCCCGCGACGGCGGGGTGCGCCTGATCCAACTAGCCACCCTCGATGAGACGTTCGTTATCGACGTCTTCGAGGTGCCTGACCTCTCCCTGCTCAAGGATGTGCTCGAAGATGGGCCGGTCAAGGTGGGGCATAACGTGAAGTTCGATTACGAGTTCCTGCACGCCCTGTACGGCATCTCGCTCTCGCCCCTCTTCGACACGATGCTCGCGGCTCAGGTCCTCGACGGCGGCAACTACGCGGCGTCGTACTCCCTGGAGTCCGTGGCCGAGCGCTACCTGGAGGCGTCACTCGACAAGTCCGAGCAGAGGAGCGACTGGTCGGGGGAGTTGAGCGAGCGTCAGATCGAGTACGCGGCCCGAGACGCTTCGATACTGCTCCCCCTGCGCGAACGCCTCGCGGAGGCTCTCGAGGCTGAAGAACTCGGGCTCGTCTCGAAGATAGAGTTTGCGGCGGTCTCCTCCATAGCCGAGATGGAGCTCGCCGGCATCAAGCTCGACGTAGAGAGGTGGAAGGAGCTGGAGAAGATCGTCCGCGAGCGCCGCGACAGGGCCGCCCTGGAGCTAGAGTCGCACTTCCCCGAGCCCGAGGGCGTGCTGCCGCTGGAGGGCTTAGGACCCCGCCTCAACCTCAACAGCCCGCAGCAGATCACGGACGCCTTCAAGTCCCTTGGCATAGAACTTCCCGACACCAAGGTCTGGACGCTCCTGAAGGTCGAGCATCCCGCCGCCGAGGCCCTCCTCCGCTACCGCGAACTGCAGAAGAAGCTCGGGACCTACCTGGAGACCTATCCGAAGTTCATCCACCCGAAGACGGGCCGTATCCACGCGAACTTCCTGCAGTGCCGCGTCCCGACGGGGAGGTTGGCATGTGTCGCCAAGGGCACGTTCGTAGAGATTGCGAGGGATCAGTCCAAAGACTTCGCGGGGGTACCTATAGAGAGGGTCGAGGCCGGAGACCTTGCGTACACCTACGACGAGAACAGGCGTCTGACGCTTCGCAGGGTGCTGTGGGCGGGAAAGACGGGGCGCGAGGAGGTACTGAGCTTAAAGTGGCGCTCGGGAAGCCACAAACGCGAGGGTGTGCTCGAGGTTACGCCCGACCACGAGGTCAGGCTGTCGAGCGGGGAGTACATGAGAGCTGATCGGCTGAGGCCCGGAGACAGGGTAATGGCGCTAGGCAGGGACATTACCGGTTGGGGCTACTCTAGGATCTACGCCACGGGTTATCCCGGACCCATGCGAGAACACAGGGTCGTTTTTGAAGCCGTCAACGGATATCTGCCGGAGCACGTACATCACGTCGACGAGAACAAACTCAACAATCTGCCGGAGAACCTTGTGGGACTGACGAACCCCGAACACGTAGGACACCACGTCAACGGCAGGATGGATGGGGCCGAGCGATCACGGCTCGCCGAGATAGCGCGGAACAGTTGGGTCAAGGACCGCGACAAAAGGCTGCGTTCGCTGAAGCGAGGCGAGGAGTCCGGCAGATGGCTCGACCTCGATAGAGAGTGGATGGAGGAAGTGCTATGGGAGAACGCCGGTAAGCCCACGGCGTTCAGAGACGTACACGGCATAGATTACGAGACGGCGTGCAAGTATCTCAAGATGCACGGGATCGACTGGAAAGCGATAGCCGAAAACTTCACGACTTCAGGTGAACTCATCGACGAGTCCTTCTACAAGGCGACAGAGAGAAGGACGAGCGAGCTCGGCTTCAATGCAGGCCTGAAAGCGTCAGGGATAGGCTCCCGTAGGTGGAAGAAGATAAAGGCGAGGTTCGAAGGCACACCCGCAGCGTCGCATAATCACGAAATCCTGTCGGTCGAGCGTACGGGCCGGTACGTGGACGTCTACGATCTGGAGATCGAAGACACCCACAACTTTATCGCCGGTGAGATCTGCGTCCATAACTGCACGAACCCGAATATCCAGCAGATCCCGCACGAGGACGAGTTCCGCTCGTGCTTCGTCGCCGAGGAGGGCAACACGCTCGTCATAGCGGACTACTCGCAGATAGAGCTGAGGATCCTCGCCGAGGTCTCGGAAGACCCTGCCTTCGTCGGGGCTTTCCAGAGGGGCGAGGACCTCCACCGCCTGACGGCCGCCACGATGTACGGCGTGTCGATGGACGAGGTCACCAAAGACCAGCGCTCGGCGGCCAAGCGCATAAACTTCGGCCTGATGTACGGGCGCGGCGCGAAGAGCCTCTCTGCCCAGCTCGGCACCGACGAAGGACGTGGCCGCCAGCTCATAGACGAGTACTTCGCCAACTACCCGAAGGTGCAGCGCTTTTTGCAGAGGACCGCCAACAGGGCGACGAGGGACAGGACCCTCAGGACCCTCGCGGGGAGGGTGAGGAAGTTCGGGGAGTCGCCCGCCATGGACGACAGGGGTGCGATGCGGCGCGAGGCGATGAACTATCCGATACAGGGCTGTGTGCTCGGTAACACGCGCGTCTTCGAGGAGGAGTACGGTTACCAGAAGATAGAAAATCTGGTCGGACAAGAGGTCCGCGTGTGGGATGGCGAAAAGTTCGTGGACGCCGCCGTGATACCGAGCGGCGCGAAAAGGCTCGTGAAGGTGACGCTCTCGGGGGGACACACTGTCGAATGCAGCCCCGACCACAAGTTCTTGACCGTCAACAACTTGGGTAACGAAGAGTGGGTCAGGGCAGAAGACTTACGTCTCGAACGCAGGGTGAAGCTGGCGGATGCGGTGGGCAGCTGGAGCACGAAACGCACTTTGCCTCAGCCGATCAAGCCCAAGGTTCACAACGGCAGGCTAGTCTCGCTGGGCGACATCGCCGATGACACCCGCCTGGGCGAGTGGATCGGCAGGCTCGCCTCGGACGGCACCTTGAGCGACGCGCAGGTAACACTTCTGGTGGCTGAGCACGAAGAGGCGATTCTTCCCAGGCTGTTAGAAACGACCAGGATGCTGGGCCATGTCTCGCAAAGGACGAGAGAAGCAGCCGACAGCAGGAAACAACGCCTGCACTACCTGACGGTCTCCTCCAAGAGCCTCGCCACACAACTGCGCGAGATGGGGGTTAAGAATCGTATCCCACAAGCGGTCTGGTCCGATGACGTACTTCTGGCAAGCTACTTGAGGGGGCTCTTCGACGGAGACGGGACCGTTAACCAAGACAACGCCGTGCTGGTATTCGGCAAGGGTGTGGCGCACGAGGCATGGGCCAGAGAAGTCCAGGAGGCCCTGCTCCTACTGGACATCCAGAGCAGAGTGCGTATGTACCCGGGAGACCGGACGGTCGTGCAGGTGCTCAAGAGAGATATGCCGAAGTTCTCCCGCACCGTGGGGTTCCTTAACCCCTTGAAGCAACGCAGAGCTGAGGAAGTCGAGGGTACTCACCCCTGGAAGAACAACAGGGGTAACATCTACGGGGTCGCACAGAAGGTGAAGTCTGTCGAAGTGACGGACTTGCTGGTTCCGATGTACGACGTGGTGAACAGTGCGAGCCGCAGGTTTGCCGCTAACGGAGTGGTGACGCATAACACGAGCGCCGACATAGCCAAGCTCGCCCTCGCCTACGTCCGCAGAGATCTCAAGAGCATGGACGCCCGCCTCATAAACTCCATCCACGACGAGTTCGTCGTCGAGTGCGCCGAAGAGCTCGCCCCCGAAGTCCCTGAGAAGATGAAGCACGCCATGGTCAGGGCCGGAGAGAAGCTGCTCAAGAAGGTCCCCGTCGAGGTCGAGACGGTCGTCTCCCGCGAGTGGAGGAAGTAGGGATCAGGAGTCGGCTTTCTGCCTGTGGATAGAGAGGTGGACATCCGGCGCGCCTTGCCTGGGGACGCGGTGGCTCTGACCCGCATAGCTTTCGCCGCCAAACGGCACTGGGGATATCCGGAGGCCTGGATCCGGCAGTGGAAGGAAAGCCTGACCATCACCCCAGAGTTCATCCAGGATAGCGAAGTCTACTCGGCCGTCGTCGGGGAAGAGACGGTCGCTTTCTATGCCCTCACGGGGACAGGCCAGAGGCGGGATCTGGAACATCTGTGGGTCTCGCCGGCCTGGATCGGCTCTGGCGTCGGGCGTCTGCTCTTCGAGCACGCCACGCGCACGGCCACCTCGCTGGGGGCAAACACCCTGGAGATAGAAGCCGACCCGAACGCCGAGGGCTTCTACCTGAGGATGGGCGCCCGGCGCATCGGCGAGAACGTCTACGAGATGGACGGACAAGAACGCGTGCTGCCGCTGATGGCGTGGTGCTGACGAGCCCGGAGAACCAGCACGGAACCCTGGCGTGAGGGACAACGAGAGCCTGCGTCTATCTCCGCTTCTTCTTTCCCCAGGGCTTGCCGCCAGCGTCCATGCGCACGATCTTCGGCGTGAACCTCCCGACCAGCTCGACGAGATCACCCTGCGAGCAGACGACGGTCTCGACGTCCTTGTACGCCATGGGCGCCTCGTCCACGGAGCCGCCGATGAGGGTGATGCCGCGCTCTGCGAGATAGCTTCTCCAGCGCTCCTCGGGGATGCTCTTGAAGGCCGCCGTACGGCTCATCAGACGGCCCGCGCCGTGGGAGGCGGAGTTGAGGGCGCGCTCCTCGCCCTTGCCGCGAACGACGTAGCCGGGATCTCCCATCGAGCCAGGGATCACACCCATCACCCCCCAGCCCGCAGGGGTCGCCCCCTTGCGGTGAATGATGGCCTCCCTGCCTCCAACCTCCTCGATCCATGCATAGTTGTGGTGATTCTCGACCTTCGCGACTACGTCCTCGCCGAGGGCCCTGGAGATCTTGTCGTGGATGACGGCGTGGTTGGCTGAGGCGAAGCGCCCCGCAAGCTGCATACTGAGCCAGTACTCCTCGCCCTCCTCGCTGTCGAGGTCGAGCCAGGCGAGGTCCGCGACGCTCCCTTCGAGCTTCGGGTGCTTCTGTTTCGCTATCTTCGAGTAGCGGTTGGCGATCTTGAAGCCCACGCCTCGGCTCCCCGAGTGCGAGAGCAACGCGAGATACCTCTCTCCCGGTTCGAAGACGCGCTCGATCCCCTCTTCGCTAACGCCTTCCTCCGGCTCCGCCCGGGCATCCTCGACCCTGCCGAGCGGCTCGAATACGCCCCACTCTACGAAGTGGTTGCCGGAGCCCGAGGTGCCGAGCTGGGCGCGGCCAGTATCCTTGAGACCCCTGAGGAAGGACGTCGCCTCCCATGCGGGATCTTCGAGTACCTCGTGGTCGGGCCGCCTGCCCTCCTTGAACTTGGAGCCTGGCCCAAAGTTGGTGTTCCGAAGCAACACCTCGGCGAGGTCGTCTCTCTTCTCGTCGAGTATCTCCGATGGCACTTCATATACGGATAAACGCATACGACAGGCGATATCCACCCCCACGGCCCAGGGGATGACAGCGCCCTCAGTAGCGAGGATGCCGCCCACGGGCAGTCCGTAGCCGAGGTGGGCGTCGGGCATGAGGGCGCCGCCTATGGAGACGGGGAGCCGCATCGCGCCCTCCATCTGAGCGGTCGTGCCCTCTTCGATGAGGTCCGCCCCCCACACGCCGTAAGGCAGCGCCTCCCCGCGCAGCTCGTCTTCGAGCGCGGTCCTCTCGGCATCCCTGATACTCGCGAGCTCGCGGGCGAGGGGTTCGAGGGCTCTATCCGGCACGGCGTCGGGTGCGGCCCTGACCTTCTCGAGCTCGCGCAGTACCGCGTCGTCGTCCATGCCCCTCGAACCGAGTTCCTCGGCGGCGGCGAGGGCGAGCCCGATCACTCGGCCCTGCGGCCACCCGTGCTCGATGAGGTCCCTTCCGGTTATCATCGCTCTGCTTCCTCTCGTGTGGGGAGTTTATATACCCTCTGGGGTACGGTCGGTAATTCTGATGAGTATGATGCCGCGCCGACGGGTCAGGTCGTTTGCGGTAGTGTGCGCTGGTAGTGTACGATCAGCTCCCCGAACTCCTCTTTCTCCCGCCCGCTGGGCCTGAATCCGCGGCCCACGTAGAGCCGTCTGCCACGCGCGTTGTCGGCCTGGGTCCATAGCTGCACCCTCTCGTAGCCTCGCGAGCGCGCCTCCACGAGCAGGGCATCCACGAGCCTTCCACCGAGACCCTCGCCCCAGTGATCCGGCGCGACGAAGACCATCGAGACGTGGCACAGCCCCTTCACCGGCGGTCCTGCTCCGTCGTCGGCGCGCGCCTGCACCCCTAAGGCCATGCCCACTATCTCACCCGCGGCGTCGGCGACGAGGAAGAAGCCAGGGTTGCGCAGATGACCGCGTGCCCGCGCCACCTGCTCGGGTCGGGGTGGCAGACCGTTGCGTCTTGCTGTGTTGGCCGCGAGCCAAACGCCGACGGCGGGCTCGACGTCCGCAGGTCTGCCGTGGCGTATAACCACGTCGCCAACTGTAAATCTCTCCCGCATCCTGGCCTCTATCCCTACCTGCCGTACGCGAAGACGCCTTCAATCGTCAACAATCTTACGCGTACGACGGACTTCCTTCGAGGTTCGTGCTACGCGAACCGGACTTCGAACGCCTCCGCGCCCGAGTCGCTCTCGTCACGCAGGGCATCGCGATCCTCCCTGGATAGGCCCTCGAGGGATTCGATCTGGAGCGTCGCCGTTCGCCCATCGAACGGACTCCCTCATACCCCACCTGATTCTACGGGTGGCGGAGGATCTCGCCAACCCGTTCCTATCAGCCCCGTTCGTGCCTGCTGAAAAGCGACGCGCCGGCTGCGGCGATGGTAACGAGGAGGATGGCAGCCACGGCGCGCAACTCCAGCCTCTCTCCGAGGACGACGAGGCCTGCGAGCGCGGCGACGGCCGGCTCCAGGCTCATCAGGACGCCGAAGACGCGTGCGGGGAGCTTGCGCAGGGCTTCGAGCTCCAGCGAGAAAGGGATCGCCGATGAGAGCATCGCCACCGCGAAGCCGGCTAGGAGTAGCTTCGGGTCGAGCAGGGCGTGGCCGGCGCCGGCTATCCCGACGGGCAGGAGGACGACCGTTCCCACGCAGAGCGCTATCACGAGCCCCGTGCCACCAGGGAAAGCGCTCCCGGTACGAGCGCTGAGAAGGATATACGAGGCCCAGAGACACCCGGCCAGGAGCGCGAACGCAACCCCGACGGGGTCGAGGCCGGTACTACCGAGCACGTCGAGCGGGGCGAGCAGGAGGATGCCAGAAGCGGCGAGCGCGACCCACAGCAGATCCAGAAGTCGCCGGCCCCCCGCGACCGCCACGCCGAGAGGACCTATGAACTCGATCGTAACTGCGACGCCCAGTGGTATGCGGTCGATGGCCAGGTAGATAGAGAGGTTCATCCCTGCGAGTGCGAGCCCGAAGAGGGCGGCGACGAGGTACCCTGCGCGGTCGTGCCCGCCGACCTTCGGGCGCACCAGGAGGAGCAGCACGAGCGCGGCGAACGCGATCCTCAAGAAGACCGTGCCGCCAGGGCCCAAAGAGTCGAAGAGGCTCTTGGCTATGGCCGCCCCGAGCTGGACGGAGACGATGGAGAAGACGACGAGGCCCGTAGGCGGTGCGCCCCTGGAACGATCCGAGAGACGGGCGGCGATCGTACGACCGTTCGGCAACGTGATGACAACCTTTCCGGTCGCGGTTACGGCGCGGATAGTCTAGCATCGGCGTGATCCCCATCCCCACCAGTGCCATAATGATCTCTCACGATACCGAGGAGGAGCACGGATGACCGACGAGGCACGTGACCTGAACGGCGAGGCAGTACCCCTGAATTGGGCCTGCACCAACTGCGGCTACCGTGTAGAAGGCGAGCTGCCCGAGAAGTGCCCTGAGTGCGGCGCCGATAAAGACCAGTACGTTACACCGAACGCAACTGCTCCCGTGCCCCCGCTCACCTTGACTATCTCCTCGCATTGAGACAGTCTCAGTGGGGGTATGTTCGAGAGTGCTAGTCACGATTCGATCGTGAAGTACGCTACTTCTTAGTGCCCATCTGCGCGAGGAGACGCCAGAAGTGCGCTTCGAGCTGGCGATCCGGCATTGGAGCTTCATCCGTGAGAGCGCATGTTTATTCAGAACCCGATATATTGTGCGTGCTGATTTGGGTGTCTAGGGTACGAAAGCTGACTGCCCGGAGTGCTGAGTGGCAGGTTCACACAGGATCCTGAATACGAAGTTCGCAGAAATTACCTTCTACGCACTCCGGTGGGTAATAGCGAGAAGAGTGCAGCTGAGGCGCTCAAGGCATACCAAGGCATAATAACAACCCGGACGGCTCCCTAGGCACAGCGGGAGCACCAGCGAACAGAGCCGAAAAGAAGGAGGCCAGAGCGGTGCCCGAA
>CADDZK010000062.1 GCA_902812425.1 Actinomycetota bacterium | reverse complement strand
GGGGGATTGAGGTTCGCGGGCGGGCGGAAGCCGTAAACGGAGAGCGGCCTCTGATCCGCATCCACCCTGGGCGCATCGTCTCCTGGGGCATCTCAGACCGTCACGGCCACAGCGCCCGCTCCGTGAGGTGACAAACAGAATCCATGGTAGGAGGTGATCTTGATTTGCCAAAGAATTCTAGTCCCTGATGCGGGTGGGGCTACCCAGCACTGCCACTCAGGCATGTCACATCACGGCGCCCCTATTTGTCTCCTATATAAAGCGAAAGCGCACGATATATCAGGCAGACAAAGGAGCCAAGCCCATGACAAATGGGATCTAAGACTTCGAGCGGCATCGCCCGCTCCTGTTCTCGATTGCCCACCGGATGCTCGGCAGCGTCGCGGAGGCCGAGGATATTGTGCAGGAAACCCACCTACGCTGGCGAGAGGTGCCCGAGGGGGGCGTCCGCTCCCCGAGGTTCTGCAGGGAAGCGGTACCGTTGGCAACGGACCCTACTGCCATCCTGTCTGGGATCGACGAAGTGCTGTTGTCGCGGCTGGGAAGCCCCACCGCTATGAAGGCTTCACGGACAGCTTAGGTTCCTGGATTGACTTCCGCGGCCCTGAAGGGGGAGCGGCCGCGCTGAGCACGAGGTGAAGAGGAATGGAAACGATTGAAGTTCGACCTGTCGGGATGGTACATAACGAGATCGCTGATAGGGCGAAGACAAGGGACTGGGAAGAGGTGATCACCGAGATCGTGCTGCTCCGGGACCTCGCTGGGATCCTCGATGGGCTCGAAGGGTTTTCTCACGTCCTGGCGATCTATTGGATGCACGAGGCGAGGCCGTCGAGCGGACTTCGCGGACGGCCTCGCAGGCGCCCGGATATGCCGGAGCTCGGACCGTTGGCTCTGCGTACTCCTCACCGGCCCAACCCCATCGGGCTCGCCGTGGCCGAGATAGTAGAAGTCTTCGCGGAAAAGCTCACGGTCAGGGCCCTCGATGCCATCGACCGAACGCCCATCCTCGACATTAAGCCCTACATTCCTCGGCGGGATCGGCGGGATGACGCCAAGGTTCCCGAATGGGTGGAGTGTCTGTGAGTTCGGGCCGAAGATGGACTTTACGCGTCGGTCCTCATTAGGTTCTGGGGCTGTAGCGCAGGGTGCTTCCCAAGATGGTGAGAGTCAGAAGTGAGAGCATCTTCGTGTCGCCCCTCGTGTATGTCGCAGGGTGGCGTATCAGGCAGACGATGGCGCCCAGACCGGCGATCGTCGCCTTCGGCTCCCTCCCGGAGCCTATCCGCGACTCCGAAGTCAAGGAGAGTTGCACATCTCCTTTGCCGTGTTTCACGTCTAGGGGAGGTCATCGCCACGATGTGGCAGAGTAACACGCACCACAGTGGAGAGAAGACGGGAGAGGGCGGACTGCGGATTCTGCAAGCCGCCGTGTTCGCGAGCAACTTCGACCGCTTCGTGATCGGTCCGCTCCTGGTGAGCATATCTCGTAGTTTCGGTGCCCCACTATCGCACGCTGTGGCCATCGCGAGCATTTACTATCTGCTCTTCGGGGCCACTCAGATCGTGTGGGGGACCCTCTCGGACCGGCTCGGTCGGGTTCGCTTGATGCGCCTGACGTTGCTGGGGGCAGGCATCGCCGGGATCCTCTCGGCCGCCGTGCCCTCTTTGCGGTTGCTACTAGTCGCCCGCGCCATTACGGGAGGCTTCTTCGGCGCTATCAACCCCACATCGATGGTCTACGTCGGCGACGCGGTGCCGATCCAGAAGCGACAGAAGGCGGTAGCTGACATCATCGCCGCGACCTCATTAGGCACTGCCGCTGCGACCGTCGGGGCTGGTCTGGGTGCCCAGTTCGTGTCGTGGCGCCTTGCATTCGCTGCTCCCGGCCTCGCCGCATTCGGACTGAGCTTCTATTTGGCGCGGCTGCCCGAGATCGCCACTGCCCGAAAGGAGAATCCCTTGCGCCAAATCGGACGGGCCCTCCGGCATCGCTGGACCTTGCTGATCATCGTCCTCGCCATACTCGAAGGAGGTGTCATCTTAGGGGGACTGACCTATCTTGCCCCGGCGCTCGAGTCGCTGGGCCACAGCGCGACGGCTGCTGGTCTGGCTACCGGCGTCTACGGCCTCGCCACCCTGGCCTCGACGCGGGTCCTAAAGCGCGTTGCCGCCCGATTGGAACCCCCATCTTTAATCGCCATCGGCGTCGCCCTGATCGCTGCGGGCTACCTGGCCGCGGCCACGGTCGGTGACATAGCAGGGATCGTTGGCGCGAGCGCCCTGATAGGCAGCGGTTTCGCCTTCCTGCACTCTACGCTTCTCACCTGGGCGACGGAGATTGCCTCTGAAGCACGCGGCACTACCGTTGCGCTGTTCACTACCGGTGTCTTCGGGGGTAGCGCTATCGCAACGGCCGTGGCAGCTCCCCTTGCGGCCAGCAGCTCATTCAGCCTTATTTTCGCCCTGACAGCTGTCGTGGCGGTGGCGCTCGGCGTCCTTGGCACCGCGTGTCGTCTGAGATACGGTAGATCCACGACCGGAAACGCGGCAAACTAAATTTCGTGATCTACCCTTGCCCTGACGCAGGTGCGCCGTCGCCTACCTAGTAGTGCTTCCCGTACATCTCGAGTGTGGCATGGCCAGTGCTCTTGACGCCCGTGCACAAGGCGCCTTCACTACTTACGCTCCCCATCGAGTCCATATGTCCGCTGGTTAACGTCACCCTGCAGAAACGCACTCTGGCAAACCACCGTGTCGCGTCTTCAACACACATTTATGTCCTCCACAACTGGTTGTAGGCTGCGAGGATGGTAGTTGTGCACTCGTGTCCCGTCAAAGGCGGACGCCAAGTTTGGAAACACCTTGTAAAGCTCGTGCGTTGCATCGAATGTGATAGGGCAATGAAGACGGTGTCCAGAACAGCCCACTAATGTTGGGGAGAGTACGGTTTCTGCTACTCCTGATGCTGCGAGGGACTTCGTAGGTAACTAAGAGCTTCCACCGATAGGCGCATAGGGTGTGTAGAACTGCGGCGCTTGGACGGTGCGACCAAACAGGCAACTGTTGCTTGCGACGAAACGTCAAGCATGTGGTCACGGCCTCTAACATCGTGCCGGTTCGTGAGGTTAGAGCAGTAGCCTCTCAAGCTCCTTATGGAGGTCATGGGTAATCAACGAATACTTCTCAGCGCTCATGGCGTACCTTGCTGACGCGCCGTAGGCTGGAGGTATCAAGAAGTCATCCTGTACTAGTGTACAGGTCCGAAACTATCCGGGCGTACGGTTTGCAAATTCCATCTCGGCCGTATCCTCGAAAGGCAGAAAGGAATGAAGAACGAGATGTCGGACGAAAGGAGTACAGATCGTGGAGACCGTGATACCAAAACTATATGCTACCGCAGCACAACCCCTCTCATTCGCGCCTTCTATCGGCGTTCGCAGTTTCCTGTTGGAGCGCGACGAAGGTAACTTGCTCATCTACAGCAGCAGCACCATCAAGCAAGAGGCCGACTTTGTACGCGAGAAAGGGGGCGTCTGGCGCCAGTATCTGAACCATAGCCACGAGGCAGAGGCCACTGAGGACTCCTGCGCGTGGGTCGCGAGTACTTTTGGGGCACCCTTGTATGCCCACGAGAAAGAGAGCGAAGAGATCTCTCGTATCTGCACTGTGGATCGAGCATTCTCAGAGCGGCATACCGTCGCGGACGATTTTGAGGTGATGCCGATCCCGGGTCACACAAGCGGGGCTACGGCATTCCTCTGGGATACGGGGGAGCACCGCGTCCTCTTCACCGGTGATTCCGTCAAGCTTGAAGAAGATGAATGGGTGGCCGTACTTTTGGACCCGAGTGCTCGCGAGGACTACATAAAGAGTCTAAAGTTGATCGGTGGGCTGGACTTCGACGTCATTGCGCCCTGGGCCACGGCCATCGATGGAAGCTACTACGCTCTCACCGACAAGGGCGACATCGAACGGCGCATCGACGGGATCGTGGAGAGAATGCGTTCTTAGCGTGTCCGCTTAAAGGCGTCTCCTATGGTCCGGGTGCGAGGCGGCAATCTCAACGATAGCGACTCCGGGCTTCTCTGATTACTCTCGTGATTCGGAGTAGTTCGGGTTCACCCAGCGTCCGCTTCTCTCCAAAGTGTGCCCTCATAGTTGCCGAAATAGGCTTCTCCGATGAAAAAAGCACGATGGGAAGTCCATGCAGGGCCTCGGGACGGGAAGCCTACTCATGCGTCCGGCGCTGGCATCGGCATCCCGCTTTCGGCGTCTTGAGACCAGAATTCCAGGAGGTTGCCGTCCGGGTCGTAAAAGTAGTAGGAGTCTGCGCTCATCCACTCAAGGCGGACCGGTCCATAAACGTCCACGCCTTGCTGGCGAACGTTATCCACGGCGGCCGCCAACTGTTCGCGGGGAACGCGGAAGGCGTAGTGCACTCTGCCCCAGCGTTCACCTTCCGGCAGCGGCGAGTGCTCTTCGAAGAGCAGGGTGCCATTGTGCAGCGCTACGCGCTGGGGCTGTCCGGGTTCGCCCGCCCAAAACCAAGCCCAGCCGTCGTCAGGATCAGTTTCAGGCTCGAGGCCCACAACATCCCGGTAAAAGCGAGCCGCATTAGGGACGTCGCTGACGATCAGGACAATTTCGGACAGACCGCTGCTGAACCTCATTCAAACCTCCTTAAACCTTCTGTCGGGATTTCTTCAGTAGGCAAGACTTAACCTGTACCCTTGATTCGCTACTTTAGGTCTCACCGGGCACCCGCAACCCCACTATCGATTGTGCCCCCGCAGACGACGTACCCAAAGGTGATGCCGGCGACCACGCCCTGATCACGGTTGCGGTCCCTTGGAAGACAATTTCGCTTACAAGAAGAGACGAAAGGGGCTGCGCACTTGTGACGAGATTCTCCACGGCACTCCGCATGTCATGTAGGGTTCGCTAGAACGTTTCCGCTTGCACCTAGAACGGCGCCGAGGTACGTATGGAGCTTCTCCGCCGAATCTGCGCCGCCGCGGAACGCTACGTAACCGTCCGGGCGGATGAGGTACAGACGCGCTTCGCGGGCGCCGTAGAGCCGGTGCAACGTGCGGTCCGGATCCAAAAGGAGCGAGCCGTCCCAGCTCAACCCCGGGGGAAGCGTCCACATGGGCAGGACGAGGTGCACAGTAACCTGCTCCGAATACTTGCCCCAAACCTGTTCGGCGATGTCGTGAAAACGCCGCAAGGACTCTGCCGACCGCCCGGTGATCCCGGGGAACAAAAGCAGGTCGTGTCCGATATCCTTCGTTAGCTCGGAGAACCGTATCACCTCCCTGGTATCCGGCCGCAGCAGTGTGGCGTCGGGCGCTCGATCCCCCGGTGCCGGTCCCTTCCGAGAGCGAAGCCGCGAGTTTAGCGTTCCTGGCCTGCCGTTGCGTACCTCGCTAAGACCCTCTCTCACTATCGGGCTGCCGCTGTAGCCGACCCTTATCTGGGAGAGGTTGCCTCGTATACGCTCGCGCACCGGCTCCAGGGATGTAACCCGAGGAAGCACGAGGTTGCGTAGCGTCCGGGTCGCGGGGTTTCGCAGGGTGAGGGTGTTCGTCAGCAGGTTCGTGGCGCTGACTACCCTTCGGGCAACCGGACGCCTCTCTGCTTCGTAGGAATCGAGGAGGGTTGGGCGTGCCAAACCACGATGGACGAGCGCTAGCTTCCAGGCGAGGTTGAGGGCATCCTGGATGCCGGTGTTCATGCCCTGCCCTCCGGCGGGAGAGTGGATGTGGGCGGCGTCACCCGCCAGGAACACCCTCCCCCTTCGGAAACTCCGGGTTATGCGCGAGTGGAAGTGGAAGTAGGAGAGCCACCGGGGTTCGCCGAGCTTGGCTTCCGTGGAAGCACGCGCGTCGATCAATGCCTGGATCTCCTCTACGGAAGGTTCCTCCTCGAGGCTTCTCGACTCACCCGGAAGGTTGCCGCCTACCCGCCAGAGTCCTCCACCGATGGGCGCCATGAACAGCACGCCCTCCCCGAAGAAGACGTGCAATTCGTCATCGGGTAAGGAGGTGTCGAGCTCGGTGTCGGCGAGCGCCCAGAGCTCCGGGTCGGAGGTCCCCTCGAAACCCAAACCCAACTTGTGTCTGACGGCGCTGTGGGCCCCGTCGCAGCCCACCAGCCACGAGGAGTGGATCCGCTCTGCGGATCCGTCGGCTCTCTCGAGCGTGGCACTCACACCATCAACGTCCTGCGTAAATTCGATCAGCCTCGTTTCTCGCTCTACCGAGACTCCGAGCCGATTCAGCCGCTCTTCGAGGAGAGTCTCCGTCTGGCTCTGTGGCAGGATTAGCAAGAAGGGATAGCGGCTCTCGAGTTCGGCCAGGGTGAGGTGAACTAGTCGTTTGCCATCCGCGTACGAATTGATCGCCCCTAGCCTGTTGCCGCTGGCCACAATCTCCTCGGCGAGGTCGAGCTTCTCGAGGAGCTCCAGCGTTCTGGCCTGAATGGCAAGGGCTCTAGACTGCTGGGCTGGGGTGCGCACTCCCTCATCGACGATGCGGAAGGAGAGACCATGTCGCACCAGTTCCAGGGACATCGTCAGTCCCGTCGGTCCCGCCCCGGTTACCAGAACATCGACCTCTTCTCCACCAGAATCCCGCATGTGGATCTCATCCATCCCGAAGTCCTCCTTTAGCGTGGGTTGAGGACGCCGCTTTTGCACTACATCGGAAATAGACTTGCGGTCCGGTGGCCCTAAGCCTCAAGAGCCTTCGCCAGCGACTCCAGCAGCCGCCCCTCTCCGCCCACAGCACCTCGACCGGCGACGTATCCATCCGGGCGTACTATCGCTATCTCCTCGAGACCAGGCTTCGGGACTGCGCGAACCGGGACACCCGGAAACCGCCTGGCGACGGCGCTCGCGTCGTGCGCGTGGGTGCTCGGGACCATGAGCCCGAATGCAAGATCTGCTCCTGGGAGCGCGCCGTCGCCTTTAGGGGCCCAGCGCTCGACGGCGCTCGAACCCTCGGTGCTCCAGCCGTTACGGTAGGTGATGTCTATCTCCGCGAGGTTCTTCGCAAGCCTCCCCGCAAGCCGACCACTCCGGCCGGCGGCACCCGAGAGCAAGACGTTGCGGATGCGGCGGGCGAAAGGGGAGCGCATCGTGGCAAGGCGGGTGATGCGGTCGGTCATGGCTACCACCTCCCTGGCGACCTGCTTCCGTTCGCGCTCGTAGGAGTCCAGCAGCGAACCAGACGCATACCCGCGGATTACCAGCGCTAGCTTCCACGCAAGGTTCGCCGCGTCCTGGATGCCGGTGTTCATGCCCTGCCCTCCAGCGGGAGAGTGGATGTGTGCGGCGTCGCCGCAGAGGAAGATTGCTCCCTTGCGAAATTCGGCAGCAACCCTGTGATGGACGCGAAAGCGCGACGACCAGACGACCTCCTCTACTACGGGGCGGGGCACGCGTGGGCCTCGGGCGTCAAGCAGTGCCTGTACGTCGGAGAGGGAAGGTTCGGGTGGCGCTTCATCGACGGTGGCGACGATCCTGTGGTGCCCGTGCGGTAGCGGGGCGACCACGACAAGTCCCTCAGGAGAGAAGAAGAGCTGCACCTCGTCGTCGGGTAACCCCCAGTCCATGCGCGCATCGGCGAGCACGAACGACTGCGGGTAGGTCGCCCCTTCGAAGCGCATCCCGAGCGTCTCCCTGACCGTGCTGTGCGCGCCGTCGCAGCCGATCAGGAATCGCGCCCGCAGCCGCACGCTTCTCTGCACGGACCGCACCGTAATCTCGGCCCCGCCCGTATCCTGGCATATCTCCGTAACCTCGTGTCCCCACAGGATCTCCCCACCCTGACGACCCAGCGCCCCTCGCAGGAGGCTCTCCGTCTCATCCTGCGGGAGCATGAGCGTGTAGGGGTGGGCGGTGGGCAACCCGTCGAAGTCGACGGCGAGGAGGCGCCTGTCCCGATCGCGGATGCCGAAGTGCGGGACCACAACACCCTTGCGCACCGCCTCCTCCACGATGCCCAAGGGTTCAAGGGTCTCCAGCGTCCTAGCGTGGATGACGGCCGCCCGGGAGTGCTCAGCGGGTCCTGAGGCCCGGTCGAGCAAGACGGTTCGGATCCCGTAGGCCGCCAGCATGGAGGCCACCGTGAGTCCGACCGGACCTGCTCCGACAACGGCGACGTCGACCTCGTCTGGCATAGGTTGGGATCGAGAATCGGTTGAGTGTGCTGCGTGTTCTCTATCATTCATCGGTTTGCCTTCACTTTGTCAGGATCCCTGGTTCTTCGATCTGCGCAATAAGCCGCAAACAAGGTATCGCGGAGCGTGCCATCACCGCCGAGATGGTTTCTTCGGAGGTCGGTCCCATCTTCGGCTCCGGCGCCAGGGAGGAGGTCCCGACTACACCAGGCCACTTGCGTGAGTCCCTCAGCGCTTTAGTCAGGCGGTTTCGGCGTACCTCTCGCACCATCTCCTCACGACGCTGCTTCCATGGGTGTAGATCCATCATCTCTTTCACCTTGCTCCTCCTCTTTGGATAACTCTTCGCGTGTGTACGCGCTTGGTCTGTTGGTCGGGAGCCGGGCGCGAACCTCCGTTACTTCGGCGTCAATCTACTCAACCCTGTGACCTCCTCGAAACAGGGCGACCGCCCGTAGGCGAGCTCTCTCCGCAGACCGGTCGGTAACCCTCGGAGGAACGCTTTCCGACGAGCGCAGTCGAGGTCTGAGTCCACCTGCTCTTCCAGGCTCATGTAATCAACCATTGGAGATCAGCGTCTCACCCTAGGGGACAACGTAACGGTGTCCTCGAAGAAGCCCTGCCTCCAGCTCTCGTACTGCGGATGCCAGCCAAGCTCCCTCTTGATCTTCTCGTTGGAAGCACCCCGCATGCCAAGCGTCCACTTAACGATAGCTTCGCCCACGATCAGGCGCGCTACGAACGCAGGGACACGTGGGGGGCGCTTGGCCCCCACAGCCTCGGCGAAGACCGGCATCCACTCCGCAGCCGTAGCGGGCTCGTCGTCGACGACGTTATAGACGCCCGGCCTGGCTCCCTCAAGCGCGGCCACGGTCGCGGACGCCGCGTCGTCGACGTGTATGAAGGAGTAGGTGCCCTCTCCGTTGCCAATTATCGGGTAGCGTCGCTTCCTAACCTGCCGGCCGACGTCCCCGTCCTTCGCATACCAGGTTCCCGGTCCGTAGAAGAACCCGTAGCGCAGCACGACACCCTCGAGCCCTTCGGCCGAGAGGACCGCGTCCTCGACCTCCTTTATCGTCCGGACGGACGGCCCTACGGGCGGGGGAGCGTCTAGATAGAGCGGTGCTTCTTCGGTCTTGACCGCTCCTCCGCTCTGTGCGTACCAGTAGGCAGAGCCCTGTGCGAGGAAGCGATGAACCCCTGCTCCGCGGGCGGCGTCGAGGAGGTTCGTAGTTCCTTCGCGACGCACATGGTTGTTGGCCGCATAGTATTCGCCGAGCTTGCGGGGGTTAAGGCTCTGGGGGAGGTCGGTTAGCTCGTTGATCACCGCCTCAGGCTCGGCCTGCGCGAGGACCGAGCCCAATCGCCCGGCGTCGAAGACGTCGCACAGGATCGGCTCGGCGCCTAGTTCGTAGAGCGTCCCGAGCTTCTCCTTCGACCTGGTTATGGCGGTCACGTGGTGGCCCGCTTTGACCAGGTGCGGTATCAGCGACCTGCCAATAGCGCCGGTAGCTCCTGCCACAAAGACTTTCACGGTAGCTCAACTCCTTTCTTTTTGTTGGTGCTCTGCGCGTGATCCGGCGGATGGCCGTCAGCGGCTACACCACTTCACAGGAATCGGCGCCGAGGGCCGGCACGTGAAGCGCATGAAGTGTTCCGCCTCGTGTTCGGGCGCTACTTTGACGCATGTCATGTTCGACCTCCTTTCTTCCGGTACACCGCTTACTCATCAGGTGAGGAGGGTCGTATCGCCCGCAGCTTGTCCGGGTTGACGACTATGTGGACGCCACGTATGCGGCCTTCCGCGACATCGAGCGCGACTACGCCCCTTGGGTCACCATTCGCGTAGCCGATGGCACCCGGCCCACCGTTGACCTGCACGGCACGGGCGGAGAAACCGGGTAACGTACGCGGTATTCCCACGAGGAACCTTGCCACTCTCTCGGGCCCGTGGATCGGGTACGGTGGCGCGGCGACCTTGCCGCCGCCGTCAGACCACAGGGTGACATCTTCGGAGAGTAGTTCGAGCAGCCCCTCCATATCACCACTCGTGGAGGCTTCCACGAACCGCTCGGTCAGGCGTTGTTCATGCTCGGGAGAGCTCTCGAACCGAGGACGGCGCGCCGCGACGGCGGAGCGCGCCCGGTGCGCTATCTGACGGCAGTTGTCCTCGCTCTTTCCCACGATGCGGGAGATCTCCGCGTAGTCGTAGTCGAAGACCTCACGCAAAATAAAGACCGCCCGCTCCACAGGGTTGAGGCTCTCCAGCAATACGAGGAAGGCAATCGAGAGGGACTCGTCTGGCTCGGTCGAGCCGCCAGCATCCTCGCTCCACTCCGAGAGCAGCGGCTCTGGCAGCCAGGGACCGACGTACTGCTCGCGCCGCGCCCTTGCCGAACGCAGCCGGTTTATCGAGAGACGCGTTACCACGGCCGAGAGGTAGGACCTCGGGGAGCGCACCTCCTCCTCAGGCACCTCTCGCCAGCGTAGGTAGGTTTCCTGCACAATATCCTCGGCCTCCGCGGCGCTGCTGAGCATCCGATAGGCTATCGAGAACAGGAGCGGGCGATGCCGCTCGAAGTCTTCGGCTCGCATCGTCATGGGCTTTGTACCCCACTTGCGATACCCTCGATGGACACCATCCACTTCCACCCACGTACAGCGTTTCGCGGATGAGCGCCCGAACTTCTCTGTGTCCTGCGCGCCACGATCAAAGAACCTCGATTTTTCCTTGCCAGTTCACTGTCATGTCTCCTATACATAAGACAAGCTAGGCTTGTTTGGTTGTGACAAGTGCGAGGACATGCTCCGGGCTTCCTCAATAGAACTGGGCGTGCCCCATAAGACGTGTTGAGGCCATCGAAGGTCGACATTCCCGCGTTGCTGGGACGTAGAGTTCGTCCCTGGTGCGATGAGTCTGTTTGTCGGTTTTGCACAGGGCGTGGTGCTTCGCCACCATGGTACCAGGGGATAGAACTTCCGTAGAACGTTTTCTCTCCGGGACGCGCAGTACGGATATTTGCGCGAGCGTCGCACGCCACCGTTCGGTCCCCGGTTCATCCTTTCTGCAGGGACGGCAAGGGTATCAGCGTGGGGGCCAGGAGGTCGCCGCGCGGCTTTGAGCGCGGGATTACGCGCTAAGAAGCTATGCAACATCATGTCCATCTCACGTTGGATGCGGGCATCGACCGGGCGCCGCTCGTAGGAATCCAGCGGCGAGACAGAGCATACCCACGCACAATCTGGGCCTGAGCTTTGCATAGAAGTCCCTCGGAGGTGCAACTTATTGGGAAGGACCTCTCAAAACCACGACACCTGGTCAGGCTATCGAACCTTTGTGCACAGCCCGGGGCTCGCTTATACGCCAGGCTCGTTGCGTCCCGGAAGCCGGCGTTCGTATCCTGATCAGTTTGCCTTCTCTTCGTCAAGATCTCGCTCCCTCGATCTTCTGCGCAATACGCTGGAGACGAAGTGATTGACATGTGCCTCCGCCAAGCGTCGCCCGGCTCGCCGCTCTTCATCGGTGGCCTGCCCATGTAGGTAGACGAAGCGTATGTAGACGACGGGGGCGAATAGCTCCCACACCAGGTGTTCAGGGGTAGATTCGGAATCGAAGAGTCCTTCTTCCATCCACCGACGGAAGAAACTCCCTAACCTTCGCTGTACCTCCTCTACAGCGCCGAGAATACTCGTACCCCCGACGTCCGAACCCACACCGCTCTCCCGCATGAACACGCTTGCGAACAGGCGGGCGCGTGGCTTGTCCCACTCTTGGATAACCTGGCGCGCCAGCAAGCGCACAAACGACTCGGGATCCGTGCCCGTAGGAAGATTCGTGTCATACACCTCCTTCAGGATCACGGGCGGTCCCGCCTGGGATACGAGCGTCTCGTAGATCGCTCGTTTGCTCTCAAAATGGGCGTAGATAGCACCCTCTGTCACACCGACTTCTCGAGCGATCCTGCGGATCGATGCGCCAGTGTAGCCCTCGCGCGCAAACAAAACTAACGCCGCTTCCAGGATACGCCCGCGGGTGTCGCCCACCTCACTCTTAGGGGGCCGACCGCGGCGGCCTTTTCTCGCTTTTGGTTGCATCTCCTCGTTCATACGCCATATATTAATAAACGTTTGTTTATTAAGCAAGGAGCACTAAATTCATAACCGAGGCTTGGGGAGCTCATGAAGTGCCGCCCGTCCCCGCCTCGGTCAAGGTCATCAGCTGCCCAACGAGCGTCAGAGGGGAGTATGAGCATCGCTTGCGGATTAGCCCCGAATCGATCCTACGGCGACGCCTCCGAAGCCCGCGCGGTATGCTCTGCCTAGGACGAGAAGTTGGGGCTGATTCCAAGAGCGAACCAACGAGACCGCACAGAGTCTACGTTCGGCCGGGCACGGAGAGTGCGGCGAAGTGCCCGACCACTATGAAGCGAAAGGCTCGTAGTGAAAGCAGATACCGAAGCCCAAAGATTTTACGGCGGTCGCAGGATGCGTCCGGCTGCCCCGGGAGACGTCTTGGGGGGCGAAGTAGTCAAGATAAACCCTGCCCTGATCACCATAACCGACAGGCTGGTCGCGACTACCCCTCCCGAAACCCTTCGGCGTCGGGTGCGCGAACAGGTGCGCGAATTACTGGAGAGCGAGAAGGTACGCACCTTCCACCTCGACGTGAACTTTGAAGACTACGGTGGCTTTGGGAGGAATAAGCCAGATATCAACACCTCGGTGTTCACCCCCAACTTCGTATCCGAGCTGAACGAGCTCGTGCGCTCTCGCGGGGCGTTCTTGAATCTGCACCTGCTGACCGATCACCCCGAAAGGCGTCTGCGCGAGTTCGAAGACGCCGGGGTCGGCGCTGTGTGCTTCCAGGCAGAGGTCGTCGACGAGGCGCAGCAGCTGGAGGAATTGGTCGAGCAGATCGTGGGACTCGGAGCCTGCGCAAGCCCGGTGATCGAGACGGTCGGTACCGATAGCTTCGTGCCGCCACCGAAAGAAGAGGTGCTCGCCCTCTTGGAGCCGGTTTTGCCCCGGGTCGGCATGCTCACCGTACAGGCGACGGGCACGGCCTCACGTTCGAACACTTCCGCTGGGATTTTCGATCGGGAGCACGTGAGATCGTACTTAGAGATTATAGGCGAAAGGTTCGAGGGAGCCATCCAGCTGCAGGGTGGAATCAGGACCGATACCGTCGCAGAGGCGGTAAAGCTAGGGGCCGAGTTTCTGGTCTGTGGGACGGAGATCTTCCACAACCGCGATGGGCTGAGACCACTAGAGGTGATCAACCTAATGCTCGAGGAGGTGGCCAGAGGACTAACAGGTTGAGCACAGCCTGTAGCCCGCTTGCGGAAGGAATGCCGCTGCGGCAGCTTCTCCACCACCCGGCCGCAAGAAGCGCCTGGCACACACCTCGGGCATCACGAGGAGTCCACGCTTGAACAGATCCGAAAGGGTGCTGAAACGGTGGCTGTGTGTCCGAGGCTACCCGCGGCCACAGATAGGGCAAAGGGCACTAATCGTCCCGGATGACACGGAGATGCTCACATGGCCATTCCTTATGCCCGAGCTATAAAGTTGTAGCCCTAATGGAGGCATTTGCTGCTTTGGCACCAATTCCGAATTACTAAAGGCCGCTCTCTGACCGAAGACCCCGCTGACCTCCAGGCTGCTATCGGGGTACACGGGGGCTGGGCTGTACGGACGTAGGGTGGTCCACGTCACTCACCGTAGCGGTCAGGAACAGGAGTGATGATCTCGGGGCCGTCGTCATTGACGATCACGTTGTTCTCGTAGTTGGCACCACCGATGCCCGGTGCCTCTATGCGCCGCTCGATGGCAAAGCACATGCCTGCTTGGATCACGGTAGACGAAGTCGACTCTATCCAGGGCGATCCCCAATCCAGTCCGAGGCTGTGGCCCCATGTGCCGCCCATCGTCGATCCGGGCAGGCCATTGCGGCGGGCGAAGGCTGAGACGCCGATTACCTCCTCGCAGTGGCGGGCGACGGCGCCGAGCGTCTCGCCGGGTCGCAGTAACTCGGTACCCGCGTGCACACTCTCCCGTACGGCGTCGAGGATCTCCTGCTGCTCTTGCGTGGGTGACCACCCGACGACGCGTGAGCGGCCGAAGTCGAAGAGGTATCCCTCAATCGATCCGTAGAGG
>CADDZK010000061.1 GCA_902812425.1 Actinomycetota bacterium | reverse complement strand
GCCTCTCTCCAAATTCGGCCATCGTGCGCACGAAGTCCTCAGCCTCGCCTTCGGAGCCGACGAGGTTGGTTTCGTGTGTTACCTCCTGGGGAAACTTGGCGGCGAACAGGAACCCGTCGGGAGCGACCTCGCGCCACTTCTGTACGGTCGAGCGGCGCGGGGTGCCGTAGAAGCTCGAGTCTATCTCCACGGTCGCGTACTGTTTGACGTACTCGGCGAGCCGTGATCCTGAAGGGAGCGCTTCGGGGTAGACACTCCCCTCCCAGTCGGCGTACGACCAGCCCGAGGTTCCCAGGTACAGTCCTCGCTCCGGCGGCTCGATGCTGCCTGGGGTCTCCGCGAAGAGCCGTTGTTGCGCCGAATCGTCCATCCGCTTACAAGCTACCATACCTCTTGCGGCAGGTTTCTATGAACGCTATTCCAGTCGGCTCTCGCCGCGTGTACTACATTATCGCGGTGGACGAGAGGCACCTGACACTGTGAAGGCCTTCTACAGCGACCACTTCGTGCTCCCCCTGCCCGAGGGACACCGCTTCCCCATGGTCAAGTACTCGATGCTACGCGAGCGCGTCGTGGGCGATGGGATCTGCGGCCCCGGCGAGCTCAGGACGCCGCGCGCTGTCACGGACGAGGAGATCCTGCGTTGCCACGCCCCTGACTATCTGAAGCGCGTCGTCTCGGGGTCGCTCACGGAGAAGGAGATGCGCCGCATCGGCTTCCCGTGGTCGGAGCGGATGGTGGAGCGCTCCCGCCGCGCCTCGGGCGGCACTCTGGGGGCGTGCCTCGCCGCGCTCGAAGAGGGGTTCGCGGCGAACCTCGCGGGAGGGACGCACCACGCCTTCGCCGACAGGGGCGAGGGATACTGCGTCTTCAACGACTCGGCCATCGCGGCCCGCGCCGTCCAGGACGCGGGACTCGTCGAACGGGTGGTCGTCATCGACACCGACGTCCACCAGGGGAACGGGACGGCGGCGATCCTGAGCGGCGATAAGTCAGTCTTCACGTTCTCGATCCACGGCGCGAAGAATTTCCCCTTCCACAAGGAGGTGAGCGACCTAGACGCGCCCCTCCCGGACGGCACGGACGACACCGAGTTCCTGGCTGCGCTGGCGGAAGGACTGGAAACGGCACTCGACCCCGCGGACGCTGGGATTGCGATCTACCTCGCAGGCGCAGACCCTTTCGAGGGCGACCGCCTCGGCCGGCTCTCCGTTACGAAAGCGGGCCTCGCCGAGCGCGACAGGATCGTCCTCGAAGCTTGCAGAGAACGCGGGATCCCCGTCGCGATCACGATGGCCGGCGGCTACGCCAGCAACGTAGAGGATACGGTGGACATACACTTCCAGAGCATCCGGCGGGCGGCCGACATGCTGGAGAGGTCCTTGTCCGCAGATCGCCAGGGAACGGCGCGAGGGACGTGAGCGAGGGCCCCGACACGAGGTCCTGTATCGTCGTCGGGGCCGGCATCTCGGGACTTCTCGCCGCCAGCGAGCTTCAACGTGCTGGTTGGGACGTAACGGTCCTCGACGAGGCCAGCGGCGTCGGCGGCAGGATGGCGACCCGGCGACTCGGCGAAGGCAGCTTCGACCACGGCGCCCAGTTCTTCACCGTCAGAAGCGAACGTTTCGCAAACCTGGTCGATGACTGGCTCGCTGCCGGCGTCGCAGCGGAGTGGACGCGCGGTTTCGCCGATGCACAAGGACGGCAGAACGAAGACGGCCATCCCCGCTACAGGGGCGCACGGGGGATGGCCTCAATCCCCGAGTACATCTCTCGCGGTCTCGGTGTGCGCACCGGAGAGCGGGTCGTGAGGGTGGACGCCCACGAAAGCGGGTGGGAGGTCGCGTGCGACTCAGGACTGCGGGTGGAGGGCGATGTGCTCGTGATCGCTGCTCCGGTCCCTCGGGCCCTGGATCTCGCCTCGTCAGGGAGCTACACGCTGCCCGATGAAGCCAGACGTCGGCTCGAAGCCATCTCCTACGACCCTTGCCTCGCGCTCATGGCATTGCTCGACGGTCCGAGTGGCGTGCCCGAGCCTGGAGGAATCCAGATCAAAGACGAGCCGCTGGACTGGGTCTGCGACAACCAGCGCAAGGGCATCTCAGAAGCCCCTGGAGTCACGATCCACGCGGGGCCACGATGGAGCCGCTCGCACTTCGAGGACGACGAAGCGGAGATCACACGCCGCCTGATCTCGTTCGCGAGCGACCAGCTCGGCACCGACCTCGCCTCTAAAGTTCTCACGATATCTCTCGCCAGGTGGCCCTACAGCTGGGTCACGAACTCTCATCCCGAGCCGTGTCTCATCGCCTCCGAGGACCCACCATTGCTCTTCTGCGGTGACGCCTTCGGGCAACCGAAGGTCGAGGGCGCAGCCCTCTCGGGCCTCGCCGCCGCCGACCACCTCCTTGGCCGCGACACCTGATACTCCGTACCGTGCTATCGCTCGGCCACGCCACGGCGACTGTCGCCGTCGCTGCGTTCCTCGCGGCGCCCACAGAGCGCACTGAGAAGCAGGTTTTATTCTGAGGGTCGAGGGGTCTGACAAGGATCGCAGCGGCGTGCAGGTAGTCTCCCGTCCGCTTTGCCCCAGCCGGGTGCCGCGGGCTCTATGAGCTGGTTCGTTCCTGCACTCCCGCAATCTCCATCAGAAGTGTAAAGATGCATCTAGCGTCGGGTAACAAAAAGTGGTACATATAACCTATAAAACTAGACCGGTCGAAGGAGAAGGGGGCCTTGGGAAACAGAAGGGTGGCACTCAAGCCGCACGCGTCCAAGATCCGGCGCTGGGTCGAAGAAGGTCGGGGCGACAAGTGGATCGCGCAGGAGCTCAATACGACGCCGTCGAGCGTACAGAGCTTCCGGTCGCGGAACTCGATCTACCGCCGTGACCCCGTTCGGCGCGGCCAGCTCTCGGAGCATCCTGCGGTGCTCGACGAAACGGAAGACGGCATAATCCTGAGAACCGACGCCAGGAACTCCGAGGTCTTCGACCGCGAGTGGCGCGGCTACCTGCGCGGCTCGCCCGCCGACCTGCAGGTGGTCATCACCCAGGACCGCATCTACGTGGAGAAGGTTCGCTAGGGTGCGAAGCGCGGTCGAGTTACGGCTCTCCCTGGACGAGGCGGAGGCGCTGCACGCGCTCCTGGAGGATCTTCTCGAAGACGGAGAGCAAGCCCCTCACCTCGAACGCGCCTACCGGCTCCTCGGCTGGCGAATTCTCGCCACGAGAGGCGGCACGGGTCTCACCGGGCGCGTAGCGGGCCTGGCGCGCGAAGCCGACAGCCTCGAAGAGTACGAGGTCGCGCGAGAGAGGGTGCTTGGTCCCATCCTCGACGGCCTCGAGCGCGGCGAGAACCGGGATCCATGAAAAAGGTTTCAGCCGCTTCTCGTTGCGGCGTTTCTTCGCGCACGCCAGTAAGGGAAGGGTCTGTATCAAGCGGGAGCTCGGCCAGCTGCGGCAGCCCAAACTGACGGCTGATACCTGATACCTAAGCTGTTACCAAACTGTTACCTGTGGGTAGCGGTACTGTAACTTCGATCCCTTATATTTCCGGGCACTGGGCTTATCCCCCTTCCTAGCCCAGACGAGACGCCCGGGCCGCGGATCATGCGCGGTCCGGTCTTTTTCGTCTGTGGCGCAAATACCGCTTACTTAAGGGGTGAGTTTGCCGTGTTCAGTATCGGACCCACGGTGTTTGGAACCATTTTGGAACCTTCCAGCGCACGAGGGGGGCTCAGGCCCGGGGGCTTAGTAGAGGACCGCGTCCATCCTCGAGGCGGCGTCGTCTTGCATATCCGAGAGGACGTGGGCGTACTTCCTTAATGTCATCGCCGGGTCCTTGTGGCCGAGGATCTCCGCCACGGTGCGGACGTCTATTTTGTTCTTGAGCATGAGGGTAGCAGCCGTATGCCTGAGGTCGTGCAGGCGAATGTCAGGCAGCTCGGCGGCCTTAAGGATCTTCTTGAATTGATCGTGCAGGGTAGAGTCGCGGATCACACCCCCGGTCTTCCCCGTGAATATGAGGTCTGGATGTTCCCAGGAGGAAGCTGCCAGGCGCAGATGCGCCTGCAGCTTGCGGTGCTCGTGGAATGCCTGCACGAGCTTCGGGCCGAGGCGGATTGTGCGCTCCTCGCCGTCCTTCGGTAGCGTCCATCGCTCCTCGCCGCCAAGGATAATGACGGCGCGCCGCACCGATAGCTCGCGCCTGCCCGCGTCGAAGTCCGGCCATCTCAGTCCTAGCAGCTCCCCACGCCTCAATCCCAGGCGCACGGCCACCAGGTAGAAGAGCCTGTGGGGTGTGCCCTCCACCGCGGCTATGAGCCTCTGGGCCTGCTCCTGGTCGAGCGTGCGCATCTTCTGCCGGCGGCTGCGGGCGCGCTTGACCAGCCGAGATGGGTTCTCCGGAATCAGCCTATCGGATACAGCCTGGTTGAGAGCGGTAGAGAGTACGCCCTGGACGTAGGCTACGGTGTCTGGAGCGAGGCCTTCATCGAGGAGGCTCTGCTTAAGGTAACGTACGTCCGAGGCGTTGATGTCGGCCAGAGTAACGGCTCCTAGCAGCGGGATGAGCTGCAACCTGAGGGCCTGCTCGTAGCGCTCGAGGGAACTCGCGCTATTGTTGCCGCGGGCTGCATTCTGCTGCCAGTCAGGCAGGTACTCTGCGAGCGTGGTTTTCTCAGGGTCGATGCTCCTCCGGACACCTGCAGCTCGCCGGCCGCCGTTATTCTTGAGGAACTCGTCTCGCTTGCGTATTACCTCCGCCTGCTTCTTCGACGTGAACGATTTCCGTGTCGTACCTTCGGGAGTGCGCACGGTGAGGCGAATGCGCCAGCGCTTCACCTTGGGCAGCCACTCCAGTGTCCCTTCCCCATCGGCCCTGCGGGGCTTCCCTTTCTGTCCCATGACCAACAGGGTAGCGCGCCCCCACTCCTGCGCCAACCCTTGTTTGCGCGAGATCTCTACTGGTGCGACCATGACTACCCCCGGTGGGGCGGGCACACCCTAATACGTCTTATGCAACTTCCCTAGTGCCCGGAACACCGGCCTTCTCTCACAGGGTCGGGGCTCTTTCCTCACGATGCTCTGGAGCTCCGGCCCTTCGCTTTGCCTAGCTACTAAAGCCACCTGCGGACCAAGAAATACATCATCCCCACTAACGTTAGGACGACCAGTACCGCCAGCGCTGCGAATATATAGAAGAGCATAGTTTGTATACCCCCTCTCCCGCTGTTTGGTACGACAACGTAGTTACCCACGGCAGGTGCTCGCGTAACTACATTGCCCTAATCTCAGTCAACTAGAATAGATCTTATGCTGCGCATTTACGCTCGGGTACTGGCAGCGGCGCTCGGTGTAATAGCTGTAGTGGCCACGCTACGAATGTCTAGAGGGGGGCTGGGCGTAAGCGTGCTGTATCTGGTCTCGGCGGCCGTCTTGGCCTACGCGGGCTTTTCTCGGAAAGACGCTGCGATCATTCGAAGCATCGTGGCGGCGATAAGCTTATTTTTCTTGCTTTCGGGATCGCTGGTGGCGCTCACGATGGGCATCCTTAATTTTCCTTTCGAAGGAAAGCTTTGGGAAGTGGGGCTGGCTCACGCCGCTCTGGGTGGATTGACGATGGCATGCGCAGTGTTGTTGCCCCGTGATGATGAGTCTACCTCTCGTTAGCCTCCTCATGAGGCACGTTCTTAGAACTTCGCCTCGAACGGGCTTCTCGGAACTCAGCACTCGCGTTCGTCGCTCCCGAAGGCGGCTCATCTACTCCCCGCAAGACGCCTTACCTCATAGGCGATGGTGGGTGGGGACTCTACCTTGTCAAGCACGGCGTCTGCCCACGCCTCCACCTTCTCATCGAGGTACCTGAGGCCCATCGCGGCGCTCAGTACCACGACCACGACACCCGGATTACTCTGGCGCAGCTCGCCGATCAGACTACTGCCATCCCCGTCGGGCAGGGTCAGGTCAAGCACGACCACGTCCAAGCGCCCCTCGTCGACGAGCGCCTCTCGGGCTTGGGCGAGCGAGCTCGCCTGGTAGACAACCTCGAGGTCGGGCTCGCGGTCAAGCAAGAAGGCGATGGCTTGGCGGTAGGCGATGTGATCCTCCACCAGCATGACTCTTATGTTTCTTTTGGGTGCGTTCATATCGGCGTTTAGTGAATCACGAACCGATGAGAGATTCAGCCGAGTGCGGGTCGGAAGGGCGCGGGAGAGCGGGGCAGGCGCTAGGCTCAAAAGTGGGGACTACAGACTAGACGCAAAAACAGTTCATCGGCGAAGGTACAACGAGGCCTGAACTCACATCTCCTACGCTTTGGACAGCTCCTCTTCGAACACGGCCTTAACACGCCCGAACTCCTCCTCTAGGCCAGAGATCCGTGGCGGCGCATCGGTAAGATGCTCAGAACGTGCTATCTCCTCAAGCTCTGCGCAGATGGACGCCATCCTCACAGCACCCATGCTGGCAGAGCTGCCTTTGAGAGTGTGCGCAATTCGTGCAGCTACTTGCGCGTCACCTCTCTGTGTCGCTTCTATTAGTACCGCGAGTTGGGCCGGCACTTCCGCGAGAAAGAGTCCGATGAGTTCTTCCAGGATGTCTGGCTCGCCCTCTTCTTGTAGCTCGCGAAGACCAAAGAGAACAGAGAACTCAACCGGATTTTCACCCTCTTCCAGGGCAGGAATAGTAGGATCTGGTGCCCCGTTTCCGTCCCGGTTATGCGTAACCCACCGCTCCAGGACTGCCCCTAGCTCCTCGAGCTTGACAGGCTTTGAGATGTACTCATCCATACCTGCTTCTAGAGTCTTCTCCTTATCTCCCTGCATGGCGTTCGCCGTCATAGCGATGATCGGCGTGTGGCGCTGCGTTCCTTCGCGCTCCCGGATCTCACGTGTGGCCGCATACCCATCCATCTCTGGTATCTGTACATCCATCAAGACCACGTCATATGAGTCTCCTGAGAGCGCCTTTAGGGCGTCCAGTCCATTGGCTGCAATGTCTGCTGTGTAGCCAAGTTTCTCCAGCATCCTTAGGGCAACTTTCTGGTTCACAGCGTTGTCCTCGACAAGAAGCACGTAGCCCCGAGGCCGATCCGTGGTTTGTGCAGCCGTGAAAGGAGTGGCCTCCGATGAACTGCGACGACTTGGGGCAGAGTTTTCCCCGCTGGACTCTCTACCCATCACGGTTGCCAGGGTGTCGTAGAGCTGGGATTGCCTTACTGGCTTGGTCAGCCACGCGTCTGCTCCAGCCTTTCGTGCCGCATCTCCTATATCGTCTCCTATAGAGGTGAGCAACACGAGCCTGACTGCAGATAGGCTGGGTTCCGCCTTTATGGTGCGAGCGAGTTCTATTCCATCCATGCCTGGCATGTGCACATCGAGGATGGCCAGGTCATAAGGAGTGCCTTGTTGGGCGGCCTCGCGGAGCTTCTCGAGTGCACTCGGGCCATCCTGAGCCATCCCGTTGCTCATTCCCCAGGAGATGACTTGGCGGTGGAGGATCTCGCGGTTTGTGGCGTTGTCGTCAACAACCAGTACTCTCAAGCCTCCGAGGTCGAAGCGAGGCGCCACAGTGGCCCTGGTCGCGCTCTCAGGACGCTTACCGAACCGGGCGGTAAACCAGAAGGTGCTGCCCTTCCCCGGTTCGCTCTCGACACCCATCTCTCCACCCATCATCTGGGCCAGCTGAGCCGAGATGGCAAGGCCCAAGCCCGTCCCGCCGTAGCGACGAGAGGTGGATGCATCGGCCTGGGAGAAGGATTGGAACAGACGGCCCTTCTGCTCCTCTGTCATTCCGATGCCTGTGTCGGTCACCGAGAAGCGTACGAGTGCAGCCTGAGGCTCATCTTCTGCAAGCTCGATGTGCAGGATGACCTCTCCCTCTTCGGTGAACTTGATGGCGTTGGAGAGTAGGTTGGTGAGGATCTGCCTGAAGCGAAAGGGGTCCCCATTTACCGCTTTGGGCAAATCAGGGTCAACGAATGTGATCAGCTCCAGGTCCTTCTCCTGGGCGTTCCTGGCAAGCAGGGCGGTCGCCTCCTCGACTTCTGTCTGCAAATTGAAGTCCATTGCCTCAAGGTGGATCTTGCCTGCCTCTATCTTGGAGAAGTCGAGTATGTCGTTGAGGATGGTAAGCAGGGTAGCTCCCGAAGAGCGCACCGTCTCTGCGTAATCTCTTTGCTCAGCATCAAGATCGGTATCCAGCAAGAGCTCTGACATACCGATGATGCCGTTCATAGGAGTCCTTATCTCGTGCGACATATTGGCAAGGAAAGTGCTCTTGGCCCGGTTAGCTTCCTCAGCTGCCGCTTTAGCTGCTTGCAGCTGCGCTTGGTTTGCCCGCCGTCTTCGCTCATACCACCAGTACATCGCTATTAACGCAGCCGCCGCAAGAAGGTTCACGGTGTAGGTTCCAATGTCGGCTATTTGGTTTGTTCGCCTGGCGCTATCTGTGAGCCCCGAATTGGTTTTGTTTACAAGGCTTTCGAGATCCTCGAATCCGGGGTCCACGCGCTTTTCGTCTACGGCTTCAGCCTGCTCGATCTTCCCCGCCCTGATCAGGCGCAGCTCATCATCCATAGCTGACTCGGCAGTGCTTCGCGACTCACGGAGCTGCGACAACGTCTTCTCATCTACCCCGAGCTTCCTGAGCTCGGCCACATCTTTAGTCATCTGCTTGCGGTTCTCGCTGATCTCCCTGGCAACCGCACGAGAAACCTTTCCCTGGGTTATGGCCTCAAATTCAGCCAGGTGTTGATGATCGCCATGCTCTTTGAACTCGGCGAGGACAAGTTGCGCTCTGGCGTGTTCGGAAGAGTACTCGTGCACGCTGCTGATGGCGACAGCGGCAGCTATCGCTATGACCAGCGTGGCTATGGCAATGAGCCATACAGAAATCTGGGATGTACCGCTGCCTCGGTTCATTTCCCGACCTCGCCAGTCAGAGTAAAGTATGGTCGGAAGTTGAGCTCGGCAAGTGCAAACAGGTCGGCAGCCCCAGTTATGGCGCTACTATGTGGACGCATACGTTTCCCTCCACCACTGTTCGGTAGCCCGGCCACCTCCCAGGTAAGGAGGCCCGTAGGCTTTGCGCTCACCCACCTCACGGCGGGGTTGCCTTTCTCGCAGCGCTCCTCTGGAGATGCGCCCGCGTCCTTTAATACTCGCATACGGTAAGCGTGCTTACAAGAATGCTTGTGTAAGAAGAGAGGCCTTAGGCTTGCCGAGTCTTGCGGCGGCGTGTTCTCAGACGTTAATTCATGCATAATGCACTTGTTCAGGAGGAGGAGGAGAATTGGAGGATAAGAACCTCAAAACCTACGCCATGCTGGCGCGTCTGGGGTTCCCTAAGAGTTATTGGGGCAAGGTCATGCTGGTCGCCTATGGGCTGCTATTCGTCCTCGCCTTCTGTCTCCTTGCCTACCTCTTTCTCGGTGCTCCGGCCCCGCTCCCTTTGGTGCTCCTCGTTATAGCGACGCTAGCCTCCGCAGCTTCGCTGTGGATGATTCGCAGCTTGCTCGCTCCCATAAGGATTGCCACCTCATCCCTCAAGAGCTACCGCGACAACCGGAAGGTGCCCGAGCTGCCTGTCGGCTTCTCTGACGAGGCGGGCAGACTTATGGCCAACGTGCAGCACACCGTGGAGGATCTGGATACGAGTGTGCGCCCTCTGCAGCGTCTCGCCGGCACCGACCACTTGACCGGGCTACTCAACCGCCGCGCAGGCGAGGATCGTCTGAGCGGAGATCTCTCACGCGCGAAGCGCAGCGAGGGAACCCTTACGGTGGCAGTGGTAGATGTCAACGAGTTCAAGGCGATAAACGACACTCATGGCCACCAGGCCGGAGACGTCTGCATAAGGCACGCGGCGGACGTCATTCAACGCAACATGAGGGAGGGCGACTGGCTGGCACGCTGGGGTGGGGATGAGTTCGTTATGATGTGGGACACGTCCGTATTCGCATCACCCGAGGTGGTGCTTCGGCGGATCAACGCAGACCTGAGGGAGAGCCCTGTGCGGCTGACGCCGAAGAGCGAAATGCTCCTGAGTATCAGCGTAGGCGCATGTCGGTACTCAGGAGAAGAGGATTTTCGAGAGCTACTAGCCAAAGCGGATGCAGCCATGTACGAGGCCAAGCGAGAGGGACGAGCTTGGGTACTCGCTAAGCAAGCTGCTGCTCCTTCCCCTCGCCTCTATTCACCGGAGTGCGTGGAGGGTAGCGCGATAGCGGGACGGGCGCTAGGCTTCCCATGAGAGGAGAACGGCCAGGGAGCAAGAAAACCAACGCCGCGAAGAAGAGCACCGTCACCCGAGGAAGCGGCCCCCTAAAGGAGCCGCAAGAAACCTCCTGTCGGCTACCTAGCTATCTAGTGCTCGGTTCACCGCAGCCGTCCCCGCTCCGTAGACCAGATGCGTCGTTATGATCTCCGCTAGAACTTTGCGCTTGGGCAGGTGAGCCGGTGGCGGGTAGATCCCGAGCAGAGGGAGCCATCCACAGTAGCCTACGGCCCAGAGCAATATCCCGAACAAGGGACCGCTCAGGAAGGGGCGTTCGACTGCAAATGCCCTTTGCGCAAGGGCATAGGCTACGCCGAAGGAGGTACCGTAGCCGAAGTGCAGCATCACCCAGCTCGCTTCGAGGGCGGGCTCCGGCAGCCGGTCACGCACCCCGAGTATCTTCTCGACGTTCTCTGTTACCCCTTTGGGGGCCAGCTCGCCCGGGGCCATCCCGGCTCTCTTCATCAGCAACATGACTAGCGTCATCGCCGCTGTCCCAACCAAACCAGCAACTGCTCCGTGTCTTAGCGTTTTCACGTTGCGCCTCCGAGCCTACCAAGGTGCGTCTGGGACACCACGAAGGTCATGTGCCCGGCGCCGGGTGGAGCCAAACCCTTCCACGAGAAAGCGACCCCCGAAGGGACCCACGAGGCTACAATGTACGCGCCATGACGAAACCGCCCGACGACAACGCCGGACTCAATTTGCTCTGCCAGGAGTATCACGCGGCCCTGCGCACCCTGCTATCCGAACACCTCTCGACGGAGGTCTATCTGCGCCGAGCGTAAGCGCGCCCAAGAGATCAAAGCCGTCCGAGAGCAGCAAGAGGACGACGCCTTTCTACAGTGAAGGGATAGTTACCAAGAGATTATATGACCCGGTGGCCCTCTTCTGCCCCGATTCCTCATTGCCGTATGGGCTCAAGCGAGGACAATCCACAGATGAACGACAAGCCGCCCAAGAAGCCCTACCTCCACATAAGAAGCGTGGACGGCCTCCTCTTCCCCGAGGCCATAGCCATTACAGGCAACGCCTCCTTAAGCTCAGGGCCCAGATCGACCGTGCGCTAAGAGGCGAGGAGAGCTACCCCTTCTCCGAGGCTATCTACGAGGACGTGAACGGGAGCCCCTTTGAGGTAGCCGTGAAGTGGGCGAAGAGCAAGGAAGAGATGTGGGAGGACGTGCCGAAGCCCGAGAGAACTGCCGAGGAGCTGCCATGGGCAGAACGTGCCAGCAGGACGTCTGAGGAGAAATAAGACGGAGGAGAGTAGCTCAAGGGTGGGGTGGCCGCTAGCTCCATAGGACGCTGAGAAGTTCGGACTACTTTTGAGGGCTATTGGGTCAGTGGATCCCCGCCAATTGAACGCAGACGGATTAGCTAGAGTATCATCTACACCATTGTGGACCCTTGCAATAACAACAGCATTCACGCACGCCTGCTAGATGCAGTAGGCCAAGCTGTCATCGCTACCGATCCTCTAGGGAAGGTCATCTACTGGAACACGGCAGCCCAAGAGCTGTACGGATGGCCGGCTGAGGAGGCTATGGGCCGCCCTATAGTAGAGGTCACACCCTCTGAGGATCTGGCTGCGCAAGCTGAAGAGATCATGGGCGAGTTGATGGCTGGAAGGAGCTGGACGGGGGAATTCACTGTACGGCGAAAGGACGGAACTACTTTTCCTGCCCTGGTCACCGACACCCCCGTGTATGACGAGGGGGGCAATTTAATTGCCATCATCGGAGTCTCTACGGACATCACCGAGATCAAAGAGACCGAGGAGCTTCGTCGTAGCGAGGAGCGCTTCAGGCTCCTGGCTGAGAATGCTCAAGACCTCATCGCTCGCTACCGCCTCAAGCCCACGCCAGGCTTTGAGTACGTAAGCCCTTCGTCGACCACCATAACCGGCTACGCCCCCGAGGAGTACTATGCTGATCCCGAACTTGCCTACAAAATCGTACACGCCGATGACAGGCACCTACTCGATGAGACATTGCACCACCCGGAAGCCCCCTCCACTATCCGCTGGGTGCACAAGGATGGGAGAGTAATCTGGACCGAACAGAGCAACAAGCCCATCTACGATGAGGCAGGAGAGCTCGTAGCTATAGAGGGTATCGCAAGGGATGTCACCGAACGCAACGAGACCGAGGAAGCACTGAGAGCCTCAGAGGAATTCTTCCGCGCTCTCTACGAAAACGCGCAACATCCAATCTTCCTCGTTGATAGAGATCTCAACTTCGTCGATGTCAATCCCTACGCCTGCCAATTCTATGGGTATAGCCGTGAAGAATTCAGAAGGTTCAACGTCTTCGACATCGCTCTTCCGGAAGAGCGAGATGATCAGCAAAGGAATCTTGCGAGGGTGCACAAGCATGGAAAGATATCTATCGGTGAACGCCGTCACAGGAAAAAGAACGGTGAGATCGTCACCGTAACAGCTGATGCAGCCAGGGTCACTCGCACGGATCAGGAGCTCTACGTCAGCAAGATCACCGATATCACGGAGAGAAAGCGAGCGGAGGAGCAGCTAGAGTACCAAGCATTCCACGATCTGCTCACAGGACTGCCCAACCGGCACCTTTTCATGGATCGACTCGGGCAGACTTTGAGGCGCACCGAAAGGCGCAGCGAGCGCAAGGTTGCGCTTCTGTTCATGGACCTAGACAACTTCAAGATCATAAACGACTCCCTCGGACATGAGTTGGGGGACAAGCTGTTGGTTGCGGTGGTCGAACGCTTGCGGGGCTCGCTACGGCCCGAGGACACTTTGTCCCGCTTCGGAGGGGACGAGTTCACTGTCCTGATCGAGAACGTCCAAAGTCCCGAAGACGTAGTGCGCATGGTTGAGAGGATCGTAGAAGGTCTCCGAGAACCGTTCGTTATCGACGAGCGAGAGCTGTTCGTGCGCGCCAGCATCGGCATCGTCATGGGCGAAGCTAGCACAAAGTCCGCGGAGGACCTCCTGAGAGATGCAGATACGGCAATGTACAGGGCCAAGGAGGATGCCGCCGATTACAGGATATACGACCCGGACATGTATGAGCGGGTACTTGAGCGTCTGGAGCTTGAGAACGACCTTAGGCGTGCGTTGGAGAAAGAAGAGTTCACGATCTGCTACCAGCCGAAGTTTCGCCTGGGGCAACCGGACAGGATCGAGGGGGTCGAAGCCCTGATGCGCTGGGAGCACCCGCAAAGGGGCTTGATGTTGCCCGACGAGTTCATCCCGATCGCCGAGACAACTGGTCTCATTATTTCCATCGGCGGATGGGTTATGAAAGAGGCCTGTTGCCAGGCTACAGAGTGGCAGGAGAGCTACCCGGGCGAAGAGCCCTTGAGCATGTGTGTGAACCTCTCCGCCGCTCAGGTTCGCCACCCGGGACTTCTTCAGGACGTGAGATCAGCGCTACGGGAGAGCGGTCTTGAGCCTGGCAGCCTGACTCTAGAGATAACGGAGGGGACGCTCCTTAGGGGCACGGAGTTGCTCGAGACTATCTTCAGAGAGCTGAAGGCACTAGGGGTGAGGCTTGCCATAGACGATTTCGGCAGGGAGTACTCCTCCCTCTCATACCTCAACCGTCTGCCAGTAGACGTCCTGAAGATCGACGGCTCTTTCGTAGAGAGATTAGGAGATAATCCGACAAACACGACCATCGTGGAGGCGGTGATCTTGCTGGCTCACGCGCTGGGGTTAGAGGTCACGGGGGAGGGAGTAGAGAGCGCCGAGCAGCTTGCGCATCTAAGAAGGATGGGATGCGACTTCGCTCAGGGCTGCCATCTTGCAAGGCCGCTGCCAAGCGAGGAAGTAGAGGCCCTGCTGGCGGACCAAGCGCTCTACTAAGGACCTCCGGTTCTCAGGGCAACAATCAGGAGGATGCATCCTTGAGTGAGCGAATCGGCAAGGCACACACAGATTTCGTCGCAGAAGGCATGATCGAGGTAGGCCCCCGAGCCAACTACTTTGCGTTCGTGGACGGAGAGTTTCTCGGAGGCCTGCTCTGCCACTACGCCGGGGTGGAGCCAAGAGAGAATGAGTACACCAAGCTAGGAAGAGCGCGTATCACTGTGGAGTGGTTAGAGGACGATGAAATGACCGAAGAGGCTTCTTCGACCTAGCAACCGTTCGTAGTTGTGCGTTCTCTCCTCTCATAGAGAA
>CADDZK010000060.1 GCA_902812425.1 Actinomycetota bacterium | reverse complement strand
GGCGAGGAGGCCGTGGGCGGCGTGAGCCTCGAGGTGCGAGGAGGCGAGATCCTGGGCGTGGCCGGTGTCGACGGGAACGGCCAGACGGAACTGGCAGAAGCCCGCGCCGGCACCCGATCCGTAGAGAGCGGCAAAGTCTATCTCGACGGCGAGGACGTTACCCGTCTCGGCGCCGACGCCCGCCAGGAGCGCGGTCTCGCCTACGTACCCGAGGACAGGGCGACCAAGGGTCTCGTGCAGGACTTCGCCCTCTACGAGAACAACGCCCTGAAGACCTACGACGAGCCGCCGTTCTCGCGGTTCGGTTGGATCTTCCCGAAGGTCATGCGCCGCCGCGCGGCCGAGTCCCTGCGCGCCTACGACGTGCGTCCCGCCGACCCTGACGCCAGGGCCGCCTCCCTCTCCGGCGGCAACCAGCAGAAGGCCGTCCTCGCTCGTGAGCTCTCGGGGGACCCAGGCGTCCTGATAGCGGCCCAGCCTACCCGCGGCGTGGACGTAGGAGCCATAGAGTTCATCCACCGCCAGCTCCTTAAGCAGCGCTCCGAGGGCAAGGCGATACTGCTCATCTCACTGGAGCTGGAGGAGATCCGGTCCCTCTCTGACCGCATACTCGTGATGTACGCGGGCAGGATCGTGGGCCAGGTCGGCCCTGATGCGAAGGACGAAGAGCTTGGCCTGCTCATGGCCGGCCAGAACGTCGAGGAGAAGAGCGCATGAGCGTGGAGCCCGGCGCGCCGGAGGGGAGGGGCTCGGCCTTCAGACGGATGCTCACAGGCACCGCCGGGGCGCTGCTCTTCCCCTTTGTTGCCATCCTCCTCTCGTTCTTCCTCGGGGCGATCATAGTCCTCGCCACGGGTAACAACCCGGTAACGGCCTACGCCGCCCTCGTTAAGGGTGCCGTAGGCTCGCCGCTCGCGCTGGGCCGGACGCTGCTCTACACGACGCCCCTGATCTTCACCGGGCTCGCCGTGGCCGTGGCCTTCAGGGCCGGGCTCTTCAATATCGGCGGCGAGGGACAGCTCTACATCGGGGCGATCACGGCAGCCTGGCTCGGGGTCTCGCTCGGCTCTCTCGGGCCTGTCGCGATACCCATTGTCCTCACGGCGTGCGTGATTACAGGCTTTCTCTGGGGCTCTCTGCCTGGCATCCTCAAGGCGTACTTCGGGGCGCACGAGGTGATCACGACGATCATGCTGAACTTCGTCGCCATCGACCTCGCCTACTATCTTGCCCAACATCCTTTGCGCCAGAGGGGTCCCATCCCGGGCACGGAGACGATAGATTACGCCGCCCGCATACCGACTATAGGTACCGCCCTGGGACGTGCCAACTACGGTTTCTTTATAGCGATCCTGGCGGCCGTTGTGGTCTACCTGCTCCTGTGGAGGACGCGCCGGGGGTTCGAGCTGCGCGCGGTCGGCCTCTCGCCCGGGGCCGCGAACTACGCTGGCATGAGGCTCGGGCTAAACACGATCCTGGCGCTCGCCATCGGCGGTTCCCTCGCCGGCCTGGGCGGCGGGGTCGAGATCCTCGGCGTCTACGGCAACATGGATGTTCCCTTCGTCACCAACCTCGGCTTTAACGGGATCGGGGTCGCGCTCCTCGGGCGCAACCATCCCGTCGGGGTGGTGCTCGGCGCCCTCCTCTTCGGCGGCCTGACCTCCGGCGCCCAGGAGATGCAGTTCGCCACCGACGTGCCGTTGCAGCTCGCCAACGTGCTGCTCGCCGTCATCTTGCTGCTCGTAACGGCCACGAAGCTGGTCGAGCTTATCGTAGGCAAACGCGCCCGCGACTTCGCCGCAGGCACCCACCTGGAGAAGGGCCTGGGCTCGTAGTGCAGGACCTCATCGGCGCCATCGGCCCCATCCTCCAATCGACGGTCCGTAACGCGACGCCGCTCGTCTTCGCGGCTCTGGGCGGGCTGTTCAGCGAGAGGAGCGGGGTCGTCAACATCGGCCTCGAAGGGCTGATGCTCATCTCGGCCTTCGCCGGGGTCGTGGGGGCGCATTTCACCGGGAGCGCGCTGGTAGGACTACTCACGGCCCTCGGGGCAGGGCTCATCTTCGCCCTCATCCACGCGCTCATGTGCGTGACCTTCGAGGCCGACCAGATCATCTCGGGCACGGCTATCAACCTGCTCGCCCTCGGCGGCACGGGCTTCCTGATGGTCGTGATCTTCGGCTCAGGGGGAACCTCGCCGCGGGTGAACGGCTTCGAGTCCGTCGCGATACCGCTCCTCTCGAAGATCCCCGTGATAGGTGCGGCTTTCTTCGACCAGAGCCTGCTCGTCTACCTGATGTACGTCCTCGTCCCCATCGTCTACTTCGTGGTCTTCCGTACCCCCTTCGGCCTGCGGCTCAGGGCCACGGGAGAGGTCCCGGAAGCGGTCGATACGGCGGGCGTCAACGTTGCAAGGATGCGCTACTACGGCGTCGCCCTCTCGGGCCTCTTAGCGGCCTGTGGCGGCGCCTACCTCTCGATGGGGCTGCTCTCGGCCTTCACCGAGGGTATGACCAACGGCCGCGGCTTTATCGCCCTGGCGGCCCTGATCTTCGGCCGCTGGAACCCCATAGGCGCCGCCGGGGCGGCCCTGCTCTTCGGCCTCGCTCAGGCCGTAACCTTCCGCGTCAACGAACAGACCCTCCCGATCGAGTTCGTCGACATGCTCCCCTACGTCTTGACCATTATCGTCCTCGCCGGCTTCGGCGGTCGTGCCATAGCCCCAGCCGCCATCGGCAAGCCGTACAGGAAAGAGTAGCCGCCTAGAACCCGACTCTCCTGTCCCGCTCCGACTTCTTCGGAAGCTCCTTCTCGGAATGCTCCCCTTCAGGATCTTCCAGATACTCGACGCCACCCATGAGCATCTGCGGCTGTACTTCGAGGCCGGCGGCGAGCTTGCGAATGGTCGAAGGATAGGCCCCCCTCCGCCCCGTCTCTAGCTTCGAGATCGTATCCCTCGCCACCCCACTGCGCTCCGCCAACTCCTCCTGGCTCATCACAGCCCCCTGCCGTATGCGCCGCAAACGCGGAAGGTCCATCTCCATACCTCCAAAACACTGCAAAAACATTGCACAAAACCTACAACAGTGTTACGCTAGTGGAAGTATAGACTGTAGGCAGAGACTGAGGGAGTCTGGTGATGAGTTTGGATCCGAGGCTGCTAGTTCCGTACGTTACGGAGCAAAGTCCGCGAGGGGAGCGGACGATGGACATCTACTCGCGGCTGTTGAAGGACAGGATCGTCTTTCTGGGCACGCCGGTGGATGATCAGGTCGCGAACGTGGTTATGGCGCAGCTTTTGCACCTGGACGCCGAGGACCCCGAGCAGGACATCCACATGTACATAAACTCGCCCGGCGGCAGCGCCACCGCGATGCTGGCGATGTACGACACCATGCAGTTCGTCAACGCCGATGTCGCGACGACGGCTCTGGGGATGGCGGCCTCGGCGGGGGCGTTCTTGCTGACGGCGGGCGCCAAGGGCAAGAGGGCCGCGCTTCCCAACACCAGGATAATGCTACACCAGGCTTCCATACAGGGGTTGGGTGGTCAGGTCTCGGACGTCGAGATCCACGCGCGCGAGATCATCGAGCAAAAACGCCGCGTGAACGAGATCCTGGCCGAGCGTACGGGGCAGTCCTTCGAGAAGATAGAACGCGACACCGACCGCGACTACAACCTGACCCCCCAGGAGGCGGTCGAATATGGCGTCATAGACCGTATCGTCGGCCGCTCTCCTGTCGAGGCTGGACATGGTAGCTAGAGCCCGCCCGTCGAACCGACGCGCCTTCGAGACCCGGGGATGGGGGGCGCCGCATCCAGAAGGCGACCCCGGGCCTCCCGAGGTGCTCAGCGTCTGGTTGGGCGAGGACGAGGAAGTACGATGGATATGGACGCACATGGCCGGCGGCGAGAGCGCCGTCACAGGTTACACCATCTTCAAAAAGGACGGCGATGGGGGAGATCCAGAGCCTTAGCGTGGCGCGTGGCGGGGAGCAACGAACGGCGATCCTGCTTCCGAGAGGAGGGTGCTAGTTGGATCTCCTGATTCTGGGCGGTACCAGGTTCCTCGGGCGTCACCTGGTCGAGGCGGCGCTCGAGAGGGGTCATACGGTCACGCTCTTCAACAGGGGAAAGAGCAATCCGGGGCTGTTCTCCGAGGTAGAGACGATCAGGGGCGACCGGGAGGCTGACCTCTCACTCCTGCGGGGTCGGAGCTGGGATGCTGTGATCGACACCTGCGGTTACGTGCCCCGCGCGGTCCGGGCGTCCGCCGGGCTGCTCTCAGGCGCTGTGGACCATTACACCTTCGTCTCCAGTATCTCCGTGTACCCGGACGCCATCGCGACTGGGGCAGACGAAGAGGCGCCGGTTCGGGAGCTGGATGACCCCACGGTCGAGGAGATAACGGGGGAGACGTATGGGGGGCTCAAGGCGCTGTGCGAGAGGGCGGCTGAGGAGGAGATGGGGGGACGGGTACTCAACGTCCGTCCCGGTTTGATCTCAGGTCCCCACGATCCCACCGACCGTTTTACGTACTGGCCGCGCAGGATCTCCGCCGGCGGTGAGGTCCTCGTCCCTGACCATCCTGGGCGCAGGGTGCAGTTCATCGACGTGCGGGATCTCGCCTCGTGGATCGTAGAGATGGCCGTGGAGCGCCGGACGAGAACTTACAACGCCACGGGCCCTGACTACGAACTGACGATGGGACGACTCCTGGAGGAGTGCGAGGCCGTTAGCGGCACTGACGCGGAGCTCGTCTGGGTCTCCGAGGACTTCCTCGAAGAGAACGGGGTGGAGCCCTTCACGGAGCTGCCGCTGTGGGTGCCGCGGGAGGACGCCGCCCTGCAGGCCATCGATTGCGGCAGGGCCATCGCCGCCGGGCTCACTTTCAGGCCCTTATCCGAGACGATAAGGGACGTGCTGGATTGGGACCGTGCAAGGGCGGCGGATGAGGAGCCGGCTGCCGGTCTCGGGCCGGAGAGGGAGCGGGAGTTGCTTCGGGCCTGGCACGGTGCCACCCTGTAGAGGGTGGGATTGCGAGATGGGATGAACCTCACACACGAGTACATGCACCACAGGACGGGCTACGGGCTCAGTGCGGGATGCTGGATCCGTATATACAAAGGTGCCGAAGGCGACGCTCCCGTGGTCGTATGCGAGGAGCTTCCGAGGGTCGGAGGCATCAGTACCGAGGAGGCGTCAGGGTACCTGGCCGCCGAGGTTCTCAGGGAGCACTTCTCGGGTGGTCTGCCCGACCTGGTGCGTCCTTTGCTGTGGATCGAACACCGCCCGGCCCGCCGGCGAGGACCGGGCAAGTACTTCCTCCACAGCTTCCCGTCTTATCGTCCGCGTACCGTTGGCGCAGGCTTTGTGCGGCGCGTCACCCTCGGGGCTTCGCACCGCGAGCCTCTGAGCCCGGCAGAGGTGGCCATCCTCATACGCGAAGTCTAGTACGCGTGTGGCCTCGGGCCGTCGCTGTTACGCTCCACGGGCATGGAGGTCAGAGGGCTTCTGGAGTCGGACCACGCGACGATAGTCTCCGTCGTCGATGGGTGGTGGGGCGGGCGCCGCGTGGCGGAGAAACTGCCGCGGCTGTTCTTCCGCTACTTCAGGGAGACCAGCTTTGTAATCGAGGAGGACGGCGCTTTGATCGCGTTCCTCGTCGGCATCGCAGGAGACGGCGAAGAAGCCTACATCCACTTCGTCGGGGTGCATCCCGAGTACAGGGGCAGAGGGGTCGGACGCCACCTGTACGAGAGGTTCTTCGATGAGGCGCGGCTGAGGGGATGCATGAGGGTGCGCTCAATAACCTCGCCCGTCAACGAGGGCTCCATCGCCTTCCACGAGAGGCTCGGTTTCGGGATAGTGGCGGGCGACCGCGAGGTCGGCGGCGTTAGCGTCCACTCGGATTACGACGGCGACGGCAAGGACAAGGTCGTCTTCGAGAGGCCGTGTTAATACCCGGGCCTGCGTGAGGCCGGAGTAGCCGGCTCGGGTAGCGGCTCACCGGCCTGCACGCTGGATCCTTAAAGGTCGGGGCTCCTCCTAGGAGTCGCCCGTGAGGGACTCTCCGTCCGGGATACCGATGCCTATGGCAGGCCCTTCTGGCGTATCCACCAGGTTCAGGGTGCTGCCGTCCAGTGCCTCGCTCACGGGGGCTGCGATGTGCAGCAGGCTCTCGCCCTCGTGCTCGACGACCTGATCGTCGCCCTTCGGCTCGCCGGCGGCGAGCCCGATCTGGGTCTCCCCGGTCTCCTGGTCTATTACGGGGTCGAGGCGAAGGATCGTGCCCTCGGGATGCTCGACGCTGAGGAAGAGCTCCTTCGCCTCTTCTGTCACCGTGATCACTGTGTCTCCTTCCTCACCGGCGCGACGACACCGCCGGTTTGGAGCTTGCACTACGGTCCAACACCCTACCATCTCGACCGCCGATTTAAACCACGACGCATCACGCATTACGACGTATAGTGAGCACGGGCGTCCCAAGGAGGCGAGTTGGGCGAAGAGAGCACCAGGACCGAGTACGCCATAAAGCAGGTCGGCGACCGCTACTACCCCGTCATCATCGACAGGAAGGCAGGGGGTCACTACGAGATAAAGAACCCCATGACAGGCGGCGTCCTGAGCTACAACAACCCGGAGGCCGCAGAGAAGTACGTACAACGCGCCCGCGAGGGAGAGGGGCAGTAGGGGCGGTTCTCCCCTATGCGTCGGCGGCGCAGCGGAAGCCGGCGTTGCCCGTCGAGCTATCAGGGGTGTTGGAGCTGCGCGCCGCCACCCTGTAGCGGTTGCAGTAGGACTTGTGGCACAGGTAGGAGCCTCCGCGAATGACCCTGGACGTTCCCCTCGGCGGTCCGACAGGGTTCTCCCGCCGTCCCGTTACGTGGAAGGTAGAGGAGAACCAGTCCTGGCACCACTCCCACACGTTGCCCGATACGTTGTAGAGCCCGAAGCCGTTCGGGGGGAACGAATCCACGGGCGCCGTAGCGGCGTAGCCGTCTTTGACGGTGTTCCTTGTCGGGAACTCCCCCTGCCAGATGTTGCAGCGATGCTCTCCTTCTGGGGTCAGCGTGTCACCCCAGGGGTAGCGCATCTGCTCCAGGCCGCCCCTCGCGGCGTATTCCCACTCGGCCTCGGTCGGCAGCCTCTTCCCCGCCCAGGCGCAGTACGCGAGCGCGTCGTTGTGCGAGACGTGGACGACGGGGTGGTTCATCCGCGTCTTGATGCCGGAGCCTGGTCCCTCGGGACGCCTCCAGCAGGCCCCCCCGACGGCCCTCCACCAAGGGGCACTGTCGACCGCTCCCATCACTTTCTTCTTCGCCTTCGCCGAGAGAAACCTGTAGAAGACGAAAGACCAGCCGAACCTCTCGGCCTCCGTCTTGTAGCCCGTCTCTTCTACGAACGTCGAGAACTCGGCGTTCGTGGTCGCATACGGGGCGATGTAGAAGGGGTCGAGCGTGATCTTCCGCACCGGACCCTCGCCGTCCTGCGGGAATCCCTGTCCGTCGTCCGTGCCCATCAGGAAGGCGCCGCCTGGCAGTCGGATCATGCCTTCCAGGGAGGCATTCTCCTTCCTCTCGCCCGTGTGGCTATCGGAAGCTCCCTCCGAAGTAGGCCTCCTGGGCGCACAACAGGATGGTGCGGCTTCAGCCGGGGGCGTCAGATCCGCTCTCTGTACATCTCTCTTTCTCATCGGGCTTACCATACCTCCGTAATTCTCGTAGATCCAGAGGTTACCAACTGCTACCTAGATGTTGATGTGATAGCGGAACCTGTTTAACATCCTACAGATCCACAGAGCGCCACCGCACGCGACAGGGAGGAGGAGCGTACGGTGCCAGGATGGAGAACGAGCAAGAAGAAGCCCGCCGCACTGGAGGGCCACTACCGACCCGGGACGTCGGCCGGCGTGTTTCTGCGGGAGAGATGGGCGCTCCTCGTCCTGCTGGCGATCATGCTCCTCGGCGCTACGCTCCGGTTCTACGGCCTGAGCGTCCAGTCTTTGTGGGGTGACGAGCTGGCGAGCTGGGACTTCAGCGGGCGTGATTCGCTCTCGCAGGTCATCCAGGGCGTGCGAAGCGACGTGCACCCGCCCCTATACTTCCTGATCCTGCACTTCACACGCCCCTTCTTCGGTGACTCCGAGTGGGCTCTGAGGCTTCCTTCCGCCTTCGCGGGGTGGCTGTGCATACCGGCGATCTACGCCCTCGGCAGGAGGCTCTACTCGGAGCGGGAGGGGCTCATCGCCGCGCTCTTCCTCGCCGTCCTCTGGGCCCCCGTCTACTACAGCCAGGAGGCCCGCTCTTACTCGATGTTGATCCTGCTCTCCATCCTCACCTCCTACTTCTGGTGGGACGTGATGATCGACCTCCGCTACCGCAGGGAGCTGCCGAGGCGAGAGGCCGTGTGGTACGTAATCTGCGCCGTAATTTGCGCCTACCTCCACTACTTCGGGCTGCTCCTCGTGATGTTGCAGGGCGTCGCGCTGGCGGCGCTCGCGTACAGGACGCTTGGGAGGGTGACGCTCCTGTACATACCCGTGGTCCTCGCCTACCTGCCCTGGCTTCCCAGCATGCTCCACCAGTTCCGCTACAGCAAAGAGAACGGCGCCTGGATCGGGGAGCCCACCCTCCAGGCCCTGCCCGATTACTTCCAGTTCCTCTTCGGCCGCTCCGGGATTCTCTCGCTCGCCGCGTGGACGCTTCTCTGCTTCCTCCTCATCCGCGGCTGGGACGACCTGCGGCCCCGCAGGAAGGGTGGCGGTGTCCCACCGGGCCTGCTGCTCGCGGCGTGGTCCCTTGGGCCTTTCGTCGTCTCCTACGCGGTGTCGCAGTCCAGCGTCCACCTGCTCACCAACGAGAACCTCCTCGTCTCGCTGCCCGCCGTCTATCTCCTCCTCGCACGCTCCGTAACCCGTACGTTCTCGGGCAGGGCGGCGGCGATCTTCCAGGGTACGGTGGCCGCAGGTCTTGCCGCCGCTTGTGTGGCATACCTGCTTTTCTCGATGGATTACTACACCACCCCGACCAAGGAGCAGGTCCGTGAGGCGTCCTCATACGTCGTCGGCCACGAAGGCCGGGACACCCTCGTCGTACGCTGCGACACCGACGGCAGGCTCGACTACTATCTCCAGACCAAAGAGACGGACCAGAGAGATAGCGTGGAGGCCTGTGAAGCCAAAGATTTTCCGAAGATAGAGAACAGGATAAAGAAGGGAGACTATCACGAGGTCTTCCACTTCATCTCTGGCACAGATCCTGATCCGCAGCTGGTCTCCCTCCTCCAGAGGGACCTCCGGCCGGTCGACTACGAGCGGTTCCGCGGTGCCGCGGTGGTCGTATACAAGGTGGGGAAGCCCGCGCCATCAGTCCTTCCTGATTCTCAGCAAACACCGGCTAACCCTCCGCCCAACCTGCCTAAGCCTCCTCCCAATCCCCTAAAGCCTCAATCACCCGCCGATCCTCCGGAACCGGAATGACTTCTGCCTGCTCCCGCCCCGACACCTTTGTCGCGCGTCCGGTGTTTGTGTGGGCCGGTTCTCCAGACAACCGGAGAAGATGCCGCTAAACTCGCAATGCATCTGGCAGAATCGAGAGGGGTTCATGGACCGCAAAGAGAACGCGAGCGGATCGGAGCCAACTTTACCGAAAGGCGTGCTCGCGGCCGCCCTCACCCCGATGGACCAGGATCTTGCACCAGTCTATCGCGCCTTCGTGGCCCACTGCCACAGGCTACTCGCGGCCGGCTGCCACGGCCTCGCGGTCTTCGGGACCACAGGGGAGGGCACCTCCTTCACCGCAGACGAACGGCTCGCCGCGCTCGAAGCACTCCTAGAGAGCGGCGTCCCCGGCGAGGTCCTGCTCTGCGGCACCGGCTCCAGCGCTTTGACGGACACAGTCCGCCTGAGCCGCGCGGCTGTAGGGGTTGGCGCCGCTGGCGTACTCGTGCTGCCGCCGTTCTACTACAAGGACGTCGACGATGAGGGTCTCTTCCGCTTCTTCGCCGAGGTAGTCGAGCGCCTCGGGGACGAGCGTCTGCGCCTGTACCTCTACCACATACCGCAGATCACGGGTATCAACCTCGGGCTGCCCTTGATCTCCCGGCTCCTCGAAGCCTACCCCGGCGTGATAGCGGGCACGAAGGACAGCTCAGGGGACATGGAGCGCATCGCGACCCTCTGCAAGGAGTTCCCGGATCTCTCCGTCCTGGCAGGCTCGGAGAGCCTCCTGCTCGATACCCTGCGCGGCGGCGGCGACGGCTGCATCTCCGCCACCGTCAACGTAACCTCCCGTCTCGCCCGCCGCGTCCACGACGCGCACGCCTCGGGTAAAGACGACGAGGCGGAGGCCCTGCAAAAGCGCCTCACGCAGCTGCGCGCCTCCATCGAGGCGTACCCCGTGATACCCGCCCTCAAGCGCCTGATGGCCTCCCTGACCGATGACGAGGTATGGTGCAACCTCCGTCCGCCCCTCTCCAGGCTGGAGGACAAACGCGCAGAGGACCTCCTCTCCGGCTTGCCTCTCTCCGAGTTGCTCTGAAAGCGCACGCTGCGGCCTCCGCTCCTCAGCTTTTGTCTGGGATAAGGTGCTCTCTCGATTCGCCGAGTAACGCCGTGAGTCCTCCGTTCAGGAGGAGAGCAGCTCTTCGAACCCTGCCTCGTCGAGTACCGGAACGCCGAGTTCTCTGGCCCTCGCCAGCTTCGAGCCTGCCTCCTCACCCGCGAGCACGTAGTCGGTGTTCTTGCTGACGGAGGAGGTGAAGGTGCCCCCTGCTGCCTCCAGCCTCTCGACGTAGTAGCTGCGGGGACGCTCCAGCGTCCCTGTTATGACGACGCGCTTACCCGAGAGCGGCCCGTCGGTGGTGCCGTCCTCCTCGCGCTCGAAGTCGAGGCCGCGCTCCATCAGGCGCCTGACGAGGTCGCGGTTGTCTTCGAGGTCGAAGTACTCGACGACGGCGCGGGCGACGACCTCTCCGATGCCGTCGATCTCTGTCAGGCGCTCCACGTCGGCGCCGTCCATAAGGTCATCTCCACCGAAGCGCCTCGAGATCAGGCTCGCCGTAACCGCCCCGACGTGCCTGATGCCGAGGGCGTAGAGGACGCGTGAGAAAGGTTGCTCCTTGCTCCTGTCGATGGCCTGGATCAGGTTCTGTGCGCTCTTCTCGCCGAAGCCCTCAAGCGGGACGAGCTGCTCGGCCTTCAAATCGTAGATGCCGGCAGCGTCCTTTATAAAGCCGAGGTCGAAGAGACGGGTGGCGAGCTTCTCGCCGAGGCCGTCGATGTCCATCGCGGACTTCGAGGACCAGTGGATGATGTGCTCGAGGGCCTGCGCCGGACAGCGGGAGTTCACGCAACGTGTTACGGCCTCACCTTCCGGACGGGACACGGGCTCGCCGCAGACGGGGCAGTACTTCGGCATGGCGAACTCCCGCTCGTCGCCGTCGCGTTCCTCGACTACGGCCTTCACGACCTGTGGGATCACATCCCCGGCCCGCTCTACAACGACGGTGTCACCGATGAGGATGCCCTTCTCCTTTATGTAGTCCTCGTTGTGCAGCGTGGCCCGCGAGATGACGACCCCGCCGACGTTCACAGGTTCGAGCACGGCCTGGGGCGTCAGCGCTCCGGTACGCCCGACCTTCACGTGGATGTCGAGGAGCTTCGTGCGTCCTGCGAGCGGCTCGAACTTGTACGCTATCGCCCAGCGCGGGGCCCTGGCCACGGAGCCGAGGGCGAGTTGCTGCTCGCGCGAGTCGACCTTAACGACGACGCCGTCGATCTGGTAGGGGAGTGACTCGCGCTCGCTGGCCGCATGAAGGCACTCCTCGATGACGGACTCTATGGAATCGTGCAGTTTATGCGGGTTCGCCCGCAGGCCGTAGTCCTTCAGGCGGTCCAGCATCCTCGAGTGGCTCTCGAAGCCTTCTCCGCCCTCGCCTATGCCGTAGAGGTAGATCTTGAGCGGCCTCCTCGCCGTGATCCTGGGGTCGAGCTGGCGGATGGCGCCGGCTGCGGCGTTGCGCGGGTTGGCGAAAGGTGGTTTCCCCTCTTCCTCCTGCCTCCTGTTGAGCTTCTCGAAGTCTTCGAGCGTCATGTACACCTCGCCCCGCGGTTCGAGCACCTCTGGAGGATCGTCGTCGAGCCTCTCGGGGATGGAGCGGACGGTGGCGAGGTTGGCCGTTACGTCCTCGCCGACGGCGCCGTTGCCGCGCGTCGCGCCCCTGACAAAGCGCCCTTTCTCGTAACGCAGCGAGACGGCGAGGCCGTCTATCTTCCTCTCCGTGACGTAGCGCGGCGACTCGTCGTCGCCGAGCAGACGCCTCACGCGGGCGTCCCACTCGTGCAGGTCTTCCACTTTGCGGGCGTTCGCGAGGGAGAGCATGGGGACGGAGTGCCGGATCTCCTCGAACCCTTCGAGGGGCTCGCCGCCCACCCTCTGGGTCGGGGAGTCGGGGGTGACGAGCTCGGGGTGCTCGCCTTCGAGGGCTTCGAGCTCCCTGTAGAGGGAGTCGTACTCGGCGTCGGAGATCTCCGGCGCGTCCTCGACGTGGTAGCGGCGGTTGTGGTAGCGGACCTGCTCGCGCAGATCCTCGATCCTGTCCCGAACGTCCACGCTTTCGGCCACGCAGGAATTATACGCACGGACGTCCGCGCTCCCAAGGGGGTGCCGAAAGGGCACGTCGTCGTATAATTGCCCCCTATGGGTGATCGTAGCCGCCCAAAGGAGCCCTTGCCTCCCGAGTCCTTCGAGCTGGCCCTGAAGGAGGACATGTCGCTCTCCGACACGTTCGACCTCCCCCTGACCCTCCTGGTCGTCCACGTGAAGGGCGAGTTTGACAGGGAGACGACCCGCAGGGTGCTCGACGTCCTGCGCACCGCGGAGCCCGTGACTCTACCGACCCCCTCCGAGCTCGTCGTCGTGCTGCCGAATACCACCCCACAGAGGGCCCGCGCGGTCGAGAGCCGGACGCTCGATGTCCTCCCTGACGCCAGGGTCGGCGTCGCCCTCTACGAACGGGGAGACGCCTTTATCGACCTGCTCGAACGCGCCAGGGACGCGGCGGAGCCCTAGCCGGAGACCCGCCGGACCGGCCAGTCGAGCTTTCGGCCATCCTGGTCAACGAAGGAGAACTCTTTCCCCTGGAGGTCCACGTCTCGCACGACGGCAGCCGCGTAGGGGTAGGTCAGCGCCTGGGTCACCATCGCGCCGGGGGGCGGCTCCTTGAGCCTCAGCCGGACGGTCACCTGATCCCCTTCGATGCGCGCCGACTCGACCGCGAGCGAGTACCCGCCCGTCGGCTTCTCGCCCCAGTAAGAGATCATATAGACCCCTCTTCCCGAGTCGGGAATCTGCACCCCGATCTCCTTCGACAGGGACGAGGCCGAGGGGGACGCGAGAACCCGCGGGCTCTGCGGTCCCTGTCCCGGGGCGCCGGAGGAAATGCCCTCGACGCGCAGGTCGCGAGGTTCTGCCGGCCTCTGATTCTGAGAGTCTCCCCCGGAATTACCGGCGGCCGAACACGCGGCGAGCAGAAGCGAGAGCAGAACCAAGCTTGTGCGAACCATTCTGGGGAGAGCTTACACCACGCGGCTCAGGCTGCACCTGGAGATGGCCGTCCCTGGATTCGAGTTCGGCGAAGAGGTTCTCTATCTCGTCGCCGAGGATCTCCTCGCGCTCGAGGAGGGCGTCGCGGACCCCCTCGACCATGGCGCCCTTCTCGCGCAGGAGGTCCTCTATCTCCTGGCGGGCCTCTGAGAGGATGCCGTTGACCTCGTCACGCACCTTCCCGTCGCGCAGGAGGGCGCCTATCGAGGAGCCCGTCAGCTCGTTCGGGAGAGTGCCGAAGGAGTAGAGCTCCTCGCCCATCCCGAAGAGACCAACCATTGTCGCCGCCGCCCAGGTCGCCTGTTGCAGGTCGCCGCTCACGCCCGTCGTCGTCTCGCCGAAGTAGATCTTCTCCGCAGCACCGGCGGCGAGCGCCGTCTTTATGCGGGCCACGAGGTCGGAGCGGGTGCGCACGTAGCGCTCCTCCTTCTCCTGGTAGCTGACGAGACCCAAGGCGTTCTCCCGCTTGATTATCGTTATGGCCTGCATCTGGAGCTCTTCGCGCTCCAGGTACCAGGAGGCGACGGCGTGGCCCGCCTCGTGCGTAGCGATCTTCGCCTTCTCCTGCTCGTCGTACTCGACGGGCTGTTTCAGGCCGATCTCATCGGTCAGCTTCGCGGCCCAGATGTCCTCCCAGCCTAAAGAGTCCCTGCCGTCCTGGAGCGCGAAGATAAGGGCCTCGTTTATGACGTTCTTGATCCTGGCCGGCGAGTAGCCTACCGTCGCCTTCGCGAACTTCTCCAGGTCTATCTCTTCGTGCTGGACCTTCTTGAGGTAGTAGTCTGCGATGTCCATCCTGCCCTTGTTGTCGGGCAGGCCCACGTGCAGCCGCCGGTCGAAGCGTCCCGGTCTCAGGAGAGCAGGGTCGAGAGCGTCGGCCTTGTTCGTGGCCCCGATGACCAGGATGTTGTAAGAGGGTGCCTTCTTCTTCAGGTTACGGCGGATGAAAAGTGGGATCAGACGCCGCAAGAACCGGCGGATGCCTTTGGGTTGCTC